>JAFYRH010000126.1 GCA_017559555.1 Clostridia bacterium | reverse complement strand
CGCTGCTCAACAAGCTCAAGGACAAAATGAGCAGAAAGATCGCGCAGACCGAGTTTGACGCTACCACACGTTACGATCTCCATACCCGTCTTGAGGGTATGCCCAAGCATAACAAGGTTTGCCACGGTGACTTCAACCCCTCCAACATCATCATTTCCGAGGATGGCACGCCTTATATTCTCGACTGGTCTCACGCAACGCAGGGCAATGCGTCTGCAGACGTAGCACGTACCTATCTTCTGTTCTGGTTGAACGGTGATAGCGAGGGCGCAGAGCTGTATCTTGATACCTTCTGCCGCAAGAGCGATACCGCAAAGCAGTACGTTCAGAAGTGGATGCCCATCGTTGCTGCATCTCAGTCGGTGAAGGGCAATGAGAGCGAGCGCGAGCTTCTGATGTCTTGGGTCGGCGTAGTAGATTATCAATAATTTTGATTTGGATTCAGGATGCGGAGTAATTCTCCGCATCCTATCACAGCATAAAGAGAGGTAAAATAAAATGCTTAAAATTACAGTTTGCATCGGTAGCTCCTGCCACATTAAGGGCTCTCGCCAAGTAGTAGAGCAGCTTCAATATTTGATTGCCGAAAACAATCTTACCGATAAAGTAGAGCTTGGTGGCACCTTTTGCATGGGCAAATGCCAGCTTGGCGTATGCGTAACCGTGAACGACACCTTCCACTCTGTAACGCCCGAAACCGTTGGCGAGTTCTTCGCAAACGAAGTTTTGGCAAAGGTATAATGCTATGCTGTTCGTTCAAATTTGTGTGGGATCCTCTTGTCACCTTAAGGGTTCCCCTGAGATTGTAGAATTGTTTGAACGCTCTATTGAAGAATATCACATCGAGGATGAGGTTGTGCTTTCCGGTAGCTTTTGCATCGGCAAGTGCAACCGCGTCGGCGTTACGGTACAAATCAACGATGACGTTCACGTAGGTATTACACCCCAAAACTTTAGAGAATTTTTCAAGAAAAACATACTTGATGTAATCGAAAACGAAAGGAAGTAACAGAAATGGCAAACTGCTTGACACTCAAAAAATCAAACTGCAAAAACTGCTATAAGTGCATTCGTCACTGCCCTGTTAAAGCCATTCGCTTTTCGGGCAACCAAGCACACATCATTGGCAACGAGTGTATTCTTTGCGGACACTGCTTTGTCGTTTGCCCCCAAAATGCAAAAGAAATTGTAGACGGCACCGAAAAGGCGCGCGTGCTTTTGCAAAGCGGCGACCCCGTTGTTGTCAGCTTGGCACCTTCGTTTATCGCAAACTACAAGGGCGTTGGCATCGAATCGATGCGTAAGGCACTCAAAAAGCTCGGCTTTTATGACGTAGAGGAAACCGCTATCGGTGCCACCATCGTTAAAACCGAATACGAACGAATGCTACGCGAAGAAGATAGAGATGTCCTCATCTCCTCTTGCTGTCATTCCATCAATCTGCTCATTCAAAAGCAGTTCCCCTCTCTGTTGCAATATCTTGCCGACGTAATGTCTCCCATGCAGGCACATTGCGACGATATTAAAAAGAGAATCCCCAATGCAAAAACCGTATTCATCGGTCCTTGCGTTGCCAAAAAGGATGAGGCCGAATACTACGAGGGTATTGTAGATGCCGTTCTCACTTTTGAGGAATTGACCAACTGGCTCAAGGCAGAGGATATTACACTTGAGACGGAAATGGACAGCACTCCCGAGAGCCGCGCACGCTTCTTCCCCACTACGGGCGGCGTGCTCAAAACCATGGCACAAAACGCCCCGGGTTATACCTACCTCGCCCTTGACGGCGTTGAAAACTGCATTGCAGCGCTCAAAAACATTGAAAACGGCGGCATTCACAAATGCTTTATTGAAATGTCGGCTTGTGTTGGCAGCTGTGTTGGCGGTCCTGTCATGGAGAAATACCATATGACCGACCCCGTAAAGGATTATATCACCATTGCCCAATATGCAGGCAATCGTGACTTTGGCGTAGAACAACCTGCACATGAAACCCTCAAAAAGAACTTCTCTATGATCGAGCGCAAGCTTGCTCCGCCCAGCGAGAGTGAGATCATGTCTGTTCTTCGTCAAATGGGCAAATTCCGTCCCTCGGACGAGCTCAACTGCGGCTCTTGCGGCTACAACTCCTGCCGCGAAAAGGCAATCGCAATCATTCAAGGCAAAGCAGAGATCTCGATGTGCCTGCCCTACCTCAAGGATAAGGCAGAAAGCTTCTCTGATACCATTGTAAACAATACTCCCGACGGTCTTATCGTGCTCAACGAAAGTCTCGAAGTTCAGCAAATCAACAATGCAGCGCGCAAGATTATGAACATTCGCACAGCCTCCGACGTTCTCGGCGAACCCGTTATCCGTATTCTCGATCCCTCAGTATTCATTCAGGTTCGCAACAGCGGCAGAACCGTGCGCGATCAACGCACCTACCTTGCCGAGTACAAAAAGTACGTAAAGCAAACGGTGGTTTACGATCCCGATTCGCGTATGCTCATTGGCATTATGCGCGACATCACCGACGAAGAATTTGACCGCGAAAAGAAAGCGCGCATCAACAAGCAAACCGTTGAGGTTGCCGACACCGTTGTTGAAAAGCAAATGAGAATCGTGCAAGAAATCGCATCTCTGCTTGGCGAAACCGCTGCTGAAACCAAGATCGCACTCACAAAACTGAAGGAGTCTATCGGCGATGAATGATTTGTGTGCAGATATCGGATATAAAAGCATCAACCACGTAGGTGAAGAGCTTTGCGGTGACCACGTAGACGTTGTGGGGGAAAATGAAAATTCCACGGTCATCGTTTTGGCAGACGGTCTTGGTTCGGGTGTTAAGGCGAGTATTCTTTCTACGCTTACATCCAAGATCATCTCCACAATGATGGCGGCAGGCCTCCCCGTTGAGGAGTGTGTCTCTGCCATTGCAGGTGCTCTCCCCGTTTGTTCGGTGCGCGGCGTGGCGTATTCCACGTTTACCATTATTCATCTATTGAATAATGAAGTTGCCGAGATCATTCAGTACGATAATCCACAGGTCATCGTCATTCGCAATTTTGAGATCTACGATTATCCCAAGACCGAGATGCATATCGGCGGTAAGAAAATATACAAATCCACCCTCAAGTTGCAAGAGGATGACGTGTTCATTGCTATGAGCGACGGTTGCCCTCACGCAGGCATGGGCGGCAAATACAACTTTGGTTGGAAGCGCGAGGACATTGCAGGCTATATGCAAGCCTTGGTTGCCGGCGGTTATACCGCCAAGAACCTTTCTACAATGCTGGTCGATGAGTGCGACAAGCTCTACGCTCACAAACCGGGAGATGATACCACCGCTTGCGTTGTAAAAATCAGAAAGAGAGAGCCGATGAACATTCTCTTCGGTCCCCCCTCCAACCGCGACGATGCCAACCGTATGATGTCGCTCTTCTTCTCTAAGGAAGGTAAACACATCGTCTGCGGCGGCACAACTTCTTCGATTGCGGCAAAATATCTCGGCAAGCCCGTGCGCGCTAGCTTGAGCTTTGAGCGCAGTGACATTCCCCCTATTGCTCATATTGAGGGAGTTGACCTCGTAACCGAGGGCGTTATCACAATGAACAGAGTGATTGAATACGCCAAGGACTATCTCGGTGAGAACGCCCTCTATGAAGAATGGAATTTCAAAAAAGACGGTGCATCGCTGATCAGCCGCCTCTTGTTTGAAGAAGCAACCGACATTAACTTTTATGTTGGTAAAGCAATCAACCCCGCTCACCAAAACCCTGACCTCCCCATCAATTTTAACATCAAGATGAATCTCGTTTCAGAGCTTTCCGCATGCCTCAAAAAGATGGGTAAGAGAATTAAGGTTAGTTATTTTTAAGTAAGGAGTTAAAATGCGCAAATTTGATACAAAAGTACAGCATTTGAAATACAAGGTTCTGCGCGAGGTAGCACGCCTTGCGTGGGAGGATAAGCTTTTGGAGAACGTTATTGACATTTCCCAAAAGCTCACTCCCGGAAAGCACCCCACCATGCGTTGCTGTGTTTATAAAGAAAGAGCTATTCTCGGCGAGCGCGTCAAAATCGCAATGGGGGGTGACAAGAACAACCCAAACGTGATTGAGGTCATTGACATCGCTTGTGATGAATGCCCTGCAGCAGGATATGAAGTAACGGATTCCTGCCGAGGATGTCTTGCACACCGTTGCGAAGACGTTTGTAAACGCGGTGCTATTTCCTTTGACCATAACCACGTGGCACACATTGATAAATCCAAATGCCGCGAGTGTGGCGCGTGTGCTAAGGTTTGCCCCTACACCGCAATTGTCAGCCGCAAGCGTCCCTGCCAAAACGCTTGCAAGGTCAAGGCAATTTCAATGAATGAAGAAAAAGCCGCCACCATTGACAACTCCAAGTGCATCGGGTGCGGCGCGTGTGTATATCAGTGCCCCTTTGGTGCTATCAGCGATAAGTCATACATTCTCAATGCTATCGACATTCTCAAAAAGAGCGAACGCAATACCCAAGGGGAGGGTAACAAAGTGTATGCCGTCGTTGCTCCCTCTATTTCCAGCCAATTCTCTTATGCAAAGCTCGGACAGGTCATTACGGGTTTGAAGAAACTCGGCTTCCGCGACGTTATCGAAGCCGCTCTAGGCGCCGATATGGTGGCTATGGCAGAGGCAAAGGAGCTCTCCGAAAAGGGACTCTTGACAAGCTCCTGCTGCCCCGCTTTCGTTCAATACATCAAATCCACCTTCCCTCAACTTGTAGAACACATCTCTCACAATCTGTCTCCTATGGCGGTGCTCGCAAAGTATATTAAGGAGACCACCCCCGGTGCAAAAGTCATCTTTATCGGTCCTTGTACCGCCAAAAAGACAGAGGCACAGCTCGAATCTGTTAAGCCCTATGTCGATACCGTTCTCACATTCGAGGAGCTCCAAGCACTCTTTGATAGCCGTGACTTTGACCTTTCTTCTTTTGAAGAAGGCGTGCTCGATAACGCATCTTATTTTGGACGCGTCTTTGCGCGCAGCGGCGGTTTGACCGATGCGGCAGTACAGGCAATGAAGGAACAAAACATCGATTTTGATATCAAGCCCGTTGTTTGCGACGGTATTGAGGCGTGCCGTATGGCTCTTTTGAAATTGAGCAAGGGTATTCTTGACGGAAACTTTATTGAGGGCATGGCTTGCATCGGCGGTTGCATTGGCGGCGCCGGATGCCTGACCCACGGTGAAAAGAACAAGGCAGAGGTCGATAAATACGGCCGCGAAGCGCTTGAAAAGAACATCAGCGATGCCATTTCGCTGTTGAAATAATCCCCTCCTCCCTATAAACAGTATCCAAAAAACATAAAACATGCAGAAAGGATTTTTTCCTATGAACACAACGAACGAAAAGTACGAGGCATTATTTACACCTTGGAAGATCGGCAACGTTGAGATCAAAAACCGCATCGTTATGTGCCCCATGGGCGGCACATCTCTGTTCGGTTGGTTCGAGCTCACGGGTTGCCACTTCGACAAAGAGGCAGCCAAGCTCTTTTTGGAAAGAGCAAACAACAACGTAGGTCTCATCATCCCCGGCATTGCACCCCTTCGTGATACCTTTTGGGGCAAATGGCTTTGGCAAAACGAAAAAATGTTCAAGGACCTCAAGGTATTTATGGATGAAATCCACAAGACCGGCGCAAAACTCTTTATTCAGCTCACCGCAGGTATGGGTCGCTCTTGGGCAATCACCGAGCTCGTTGCTCCCCTGCACAAAAACAAGATTACCCGCGCGCTCGTAAAGCCCATTATCGACACCTCTCACGAACTTGCATGCCCCTCTCCTCAACCTTCCCGTTGGGCACACGACATTGAATGCCCCGAGATGACCAAGCATCAAATTCACGAAATCATCGAAGCGTTTGCAAAAACCGCTAAACTCTGCAAAGAGGCAGGCGTCGACGGCGTTGAGGTTCACGCTGTTCACGAGGGCTATCTGCTCGACCAGTTCGCTATTGAGTTCTTCAATAAGCGTACCGACGAATACGGTGGAAGCTTTGAGAACCGTTACCGTTTTGCTGTTGAAGTTGTAAAAGCAATTAAAGAAGCTTGTGGCAACGATTACCCCGTATCTCTTCGTTACTCCGTAGAATCCAAACTCAAAGGCTTCTGTGAGGGTGCTATGCCCGGCGAAGACTACGTTGAGGTCGGTCGTGGCATGGAAGAATCCGAAAAAGCTGCAAAATATCTGCAAGATGCAGGTTACGATATGCTCAATGCCGACAACGGCACCTACGACTCTTGGTACTGGGCACATCCCCCGATGTATATGCCTGAGAACTGCAACCTCGAAGACGTTGCACACATCAAAAAGTTTGTTGACATTCCCGTTGTCTGCGCCGGTAGAATGGATGCCGAAGTTGGTGCAAAAGCGGTTGCCGAGGGCAAGATCGATGCAGTTGGCGTTGCTCGCCAATTCCTTGTTGACCCCGAATGGGTCACCAAGCTGATTGAAGATCGCCTTGATGACATCAAGCCCTGCATCTGCTGCCACGCAGGCTGCTTTAACTTCTCCTCTTCCAAGGGTCACGCAAATACCCAAGACCTCACCGATACCATGGGCCTTGCACGTTGCGCACTCAACCCCGAAACCATGCAATCCAAAAAGTATTCCGTAAAGCCTGCCAAGAAGCAAAAGAATATTGCCATCATCGGTGGCGGTATTGGCGGTATGGAAGCTGCCATCCTCTGTGCAAAGCGCGGACATAAAGTTACTCTTTACGAAAAAACCGACAAGCTTGGCGGTGTATTTGTAGCCGCTGCTGCTCCCTCTTTCAAGGAAAAGGACAGAGCACTCATCGCTTGGTACATTCGCGAAGTTTCCAAGTATCCCATCGACCTCAAGATGAACACCGAAATTAAGGACATCAACTCCATCGAAGCTGACGAGATCATCGTTGCCACCGGTGCGGTTGCAAAGAGAATTCCCGTAAAGGGCGCCGACACCGCAATCGAAGCGGTTGATTATCTGCTTGGCAATAAGCCGGTTGGAGAAAACGTTGTAGTTATCGGGGGTGGCTTGACCGGTTGTGAGATCGCTTATGACCTCTACCTCAAGGGCAAAAAGCCTGTTATCGTAGAAATGCAGGACGACCTCATTACCACCAAGGGCGTTTGCTTGGCAAACACCAGCTATCTGCGTGATTTCTTTAAAACAAATAACGTACCCGTATATCTCGAAACCGCACTCTCCACCATCAACGAGGGTAGCGTAACGCTCAAGGATAAAGAAGGCAAGACCTTTGACGTAGCAACCGATTCTGTTATCCTCTCGGTTGGTTACAATCCCGCACCCCTTGCAAAGGCCGGCAAGCACGTTCACGTCATCGGTGACGCCGCAAACGTTGGTAACATGCGTACCGTTATTTGGGGTGCTTGGAACGTTTGCATGAAACTGTAATTTTGACAAGGAGATAAACGACTATGATCTTAACAAAAGAACAACAGGCGATTCTTGACGGTGCGCAAGGCGAAACCCTTGCCAAGGTTATGAAGACCCTTGTTATGTACGGCGATGCTTTTGAAGCAGAAAAGCTTGTTCCCATTACATCCAAATATAACCACCTTGTTACCTCTTTTGGTCTCAAGGTAATGTCTCCCGTTTACGACCTGATGCAACAACTCCTCGATGCAGGCGTTGCATCCGGTCAAAAATTCTCGGTAGACCCCCGCCCCATCGATAAAAATGTTCCCGCAAACTTCTTGCAAAACCTTGTGTTCAACAAGTTTATGTACAGCAAGCAAGATTTTTATGAGGGTCAATTGAACAAGCTTGGTCTGATGGACAAGAACGCATTCACTTGCGCTTGCTATCTCGACGAGGTTGGCAATAAACCGGGAAAGGGTGATATCCTCTCTTGGGCAGAATCCAGCGCAGTCGTTTATGCAAACTCGGTTCTCGGTGCAAGATGTAACCGTAACTCCGGTATCATCGATATTATGGGCTCCATCGTAGGTTACGTTCCCTACTTCGGTCTTTTGACCGACGAGGGAAGAAAAGCAACCTGGGTCATCAAGGTGCAAACCACCAAAAAGCCCGAGGCGCAACTGCTCGGT
>JAFYRH010000125.1 GCA_017559555.1 Clostridia bacterium | reverse complement strand
CCTTCCGGCTCGTTACACTCGCCACCTCCCTCTCGGAGGGAGGCTTCGTAAATTTGCCACTTCACAAGTAGCCGTTAATTTACACAGACATCTAAAAATCCCCTCGCAAACAATTGCAAGGGAATTTTTGTTTAATCGTTATCTGTTGGTGCGCCGACACCGATATAATAGGGCTCGTTAAATGCGCCTTTGTGATATTCCACAACATAGAGGTCGCCCTCACGGAATTGATAATAGTGAGTTACAGGTACTTCGATGTCAAAAGTATCGCCGTCAATGGTCACGATAAATTTGTGATGCCCAGGGGCTTTTCCGTAACCAATGTCGTAATCCTCATTTTCTATTGCCACTGTGTATCTCTCAGGCTCGCTGAAATCGAAGATGTGATTTAGATGAGAAACAAGGACCATCGTGGTAAAAAACGCGAAAAACGCTACAATAAAAGCCAATCCAATAACCGTCCCCCTTCCCCTATCACGCAAAATCTTTTTAGCAAATTTCGAAACCCAAAGTGCAGCTACAGCCACAAATGTCAAAGCAAGAGAAATCTGCCAAAAAGGGAAACCATCCCTAACAAATTCATATCGTCTACTACTTATGAGTAACCAGCAGAACGCGATGGAGCACACCAAAAAGATATTGATTATCAACAATATTTTTTTATTTGCGCCCTTTTCCTTCGTGCGTTTCTTTTTATTTGCTTTCTTTTTCGCCATAATCTTTAGTTCTCGCCTGCAATTTCTCTTGCTACGAATACGCCGCTGGCGGATGCGTGAGAGAGCGAGTGGGTAATGCCGCTACCGTCGCCGATAACGTAAAGTCCCTCGTGCTTGGTCTCGAGTTTTTCGTTGACCTTAACTTCCATGTTGTAGAATTTTACTTCTACGCCATAAAGGAGAGTATCATCGTTTGCGGTACCGGGAGCGATCTTATCGAGCGCGTAGACCATTTCGATGATGCCGTCGAGAATTCTCTTGGGGAGAACGAGGCTGAGGTCGCCGGGGGTCGCGTTGAGGGTGGGAGTCACAAAGGACTCTTGGATTCTTTGCTTTGTGGAGCGTTGACCGCGAATGAGGTCGCCAAAGCGTTGCACGATAACGCCACCGCCAAGCATATTGCTCAGGCGCGCAATCGACTCACCGTAGCCGTTGGAATCTCTAAAGGGCTCGGAGAAATGCTTTGCAACGAGGAGTGCGAAGTTGGTGTTGTTGGTATGCTTTGCGGGATCCTCATAGCTGTGTCCGTTTACGGTAATGATGCCGTTTGTGTTCTCGTTAACAACCGCTCCGCGAGGATTCATACAGAAGGTACGAACCTTATCGCCGTATTTGGGAGTACGGTAAACGATCTTGCTTTCGTAAAGCTCGTCGGTCAGGTGCGAGAATACCTCTGCGGGCAGCTCAACACGTACACCGATATCTACACGGCTCGACTCGGTGGGAATGTCCATATCGCGGCAAACGGTCTCCATCCATTTGGAACCGCTACGACCAACAGAAATGATGCACTTCTCTGCCGTATATTCCTTGTCACCGCAGAAGATGCGATAACCGCCATCCTCGCGTGCGATCTTCTCTACGGGAGTATCGAAGAAGAAATCGACCTTATCAGAGAGGTGATTGTAGATGTTTTCAAGAACGACATAGTTGATGTCGGTGCCGAGGTGGCGAACCGATGCATCAAGGAGATGCAGGTCGTTTTGCATGCAGATCTTTTTGAACTTGCTGCCTGCGGTGGAATACAGTTTTGTTCCTTCGCCGCCATAAAGCATATTGATTTCGTCAACGTACTTCATCAAGTCGATTGCCTTTTGCTTGCCAATGTATTGATAAAGTGTGCCGCCAAAATCGTTGGTGATGTTATATTTACCATCGGAAAAAGCACCCGCGCCGCCAAAGCCGCTCATAATCGAGCAGGATTTGCATTCGATGCAGGTTTTAATTTTGTCGCCGTCAATGGGGCATCTGCGCTTTGCCAGCGCATGTCCTGCCTCAAAGACGGCAATTTTGAGCGAAGGGTTGAGCTTTGCAAGCTCATATGCGGAAAAGATACCGCCGGGTCCTGCGCCAATAATCATAACGTTGTAATTCATATCTATCCTCCAAAAAGGTTGATGACAGTAAAATACGGGCATTGCGCCCGTTTCCTATTTTATTATATCATAAATTTATATAATTGTCAAGGGGGTAAGATGACTCCAAGCAAAAAAGAGAAAAACGGCTCCCAAAAGGAGCCGTTTTGATTTATTATTCTCTGCTTTCTGCGTTTTCGTTGTTTTCTTCTTTTGCCTTTTTCTTCTTGCCTTTGAGCGCATCCTTAGCCTTTTGATACATTTGTTGCAGTACGGCAAGGGTCTGCTGATCTTTTGGGAAAAGCACCCTTAAAAAAGCAATGGCAAGCGGAATGGTAATGATTTTTTCGGGCGTGATGGGCAACCAAAGAAAAGCCAAGTAGGTTGTACCAATGTAGAACATCCATCCGATGTCGTAGTATGAACCAACGCCAATAAAGATGTAACACCAACCGTTTGTAATCATCCAAGCCAAACCGAAGCACAAAAGAAACCTCGGATTGAGGATGAATTTAACGATCTTTTTGAGTTTATCGATAATTTTTTCTTTCATTGTTATACCATTTCCCATCCGCCGAATGTCAGTTGTTTCAATTATATCATAGGATTTTGGAAATGTAAATAGAACGGCAAAAACTTTTTTAATTTTTTACCGTTCTATGAATGAATTCGTTATTTAGGATTGCCGGCGGCATCGGTTTTGACAACCGAATAAACGTTGAGCACCTGCCCCGGCAGGGAGAGCGCCACTTTGCCGTCGAAAGAAATGCGCAAATGATCGCCAACAGCATATTTGGGGCAATCTTTGATGTTGGTGTTGACAATGATTCTCTCGCCAACGTAGAAGTTGCCGTTACCAACGTTGGTAACTTCCATCAGGCATCTGCCATCTTCTTCTATGCCAACCACCTTG
>JAFYRH010000124.1 GCA_017559555.1 Clostridia bacterium | reverse complement strand
GAACAACGTAAATGGAGTCGGTCAATTCGATACCGATTTTTGCAAAGTCAGAACCAACTACGCCCATGGAGTAGGGAATAACGTACATGGTCTTGCCATTGTAAGAGTTCTTATAGAGCTTGGAAAGCTTTTCGTAGCATTCCTTGGGATCCATCCAGTTGTTGATGTTACCTGCGTCTTCCTTCTTGGAGGTGCAGATGAAGGTTCTGTGCTCAACGCGTGCTACGTCGTTGATAGCAGTGCGGTGGAGGTAGCAGTTGGGGTAAACTTCTTGGTTCAGGGGCTCAAGTTCGCCGCTAGCGCAAGCTTGTGCACGCAGAGCCTCGGTTTGCTCTTCGCTACCGTCAATCCAAACGATTTCCTTGGGGCCAACCATTTCGGCCATGGAATTGATCCAATCAAGAACATACTTGTTGTTGGTCATTTTTTTGCTCCTTTATTATGTATATTTTATAAAAAACAAATGTATTTGGGAATAAGCCACCTTATCACCCATTATATATTATACACATTCGAATACTGCATTTCAAGAGTATTTTCAAAAGGTTACGATTTGTTCATATTTTTTGGTTTTATCTATATATAAATTATTTATCTGTCCTTAAGAACATCAAAACCACCCCTTGACAAAGCCGTAGAAATATTGTATTATATAAAGGAAGAAAACCTACAAGAAGGAGAGACGAAAAATGGGTGCCAATCTTGGCTTTTTTGCAGAAGATCGCGAACGCGATTTTCCGGAACTGAATAAATGTCCCGATTGTGAAACCTTTTTCGCCGATCTTAACTGTCCTTTGTGTGGTAAGGAGTGTCCCGAAGAGTTTCGCGCAGGCAACCGCAAGCCGATCAAGCAGAAGAAACACCGTCGTCCCTCGGGTAACGGACGCGTGCAATTTGTGCCGTGGTACTATAGTGCTTGGTTCATTGCTTTGATGATGATCTTTGTTCCTATCGTCGGTCTCATTTTAATGTGGAACAGCCATTGGAAAACACATTGGAAGGTGATCGTAACCGTCGCATTGGTGTTCTTCTACTTTTTCGGCGGCATTATCGGCGGCGTTTTGATGAATCTTTTTTATAATTTTAATGATTTTGAGCCGCCAATCAATCTTGAAATTTCAGAATCCGAATATCGCGCTGCATGTACTGAGGCGGATGCCGAAGCCGTTTATCGAAACTGCAACACCTACAAAGGGAATTATGTTTGCATGGAGTTGACAGTTGGAGAGATATCGGATACATACTATTACGATTTGGAAGACAATTACGGAGAAGCCAATGTTTACCTTTGCTATGTGCAAAACGGAGATATCAAATTGGAATTCTTTGTAGCTGACTATCGCCAAGAAAATCCTTCGCGCCTTGCCGTAGGCGATAAGATTACCGTTTGCGGAGAGGTTGCCGGTGAAATTTGGACCGGAAGTTCCTCTCAACGTCCCGGTATCTATGCTCGCTTTATTGATTTAGAGTAATTGGAGAAAATTATGCCAAGATTTTTTATTCGTGCAAACCAAATTGAAGATGGTGTTGTAACCCTGTTGGGTGACGATGCGCACCACATCTCTCGCTCTCTCCGTATGGCGGCAGGGGAGTGCATCACCGTTTGCGATATGCAAAAAAATGAATATGAGTGTGAGCTGACCGACTTTTTGCCGGATCGCGTTCTTGCCAAAATTTTGGAAACGCGCCAAAGCGACACAGAACCTCCTTATTATGCCCATCTTTATCAAGCACTCCCCAAGGGAGATAAGCTTGATAGTGTCATTCAAAAGGCAGTCGAGTGTGGGGCTTCTGAAATTACCACTTTTGAAAGCGAGCGTTGTATTGTGCGCGCCAAGGGCGAAAATGAATCCAAAAAGGTGGAACGTCGTCAGCGCATTGCTCTCGAAGCGGCAAAGCAAAGCGGTCGCGGAATCGTTCCGGCGGTCAATCCCACAGTTTCTTTTTCCGAAATGTGCAGCCGCGCAGCAGAAGCTGATATCGCACTTTTCTGTTACGAGGGAGATGGCACCGAGCCTCTTCCCGTAGCCATTCAAAAAGCAGTTGCAAAAATTGACAAAGCGAACCCGACAATCGCTATTATAATTGGTAGCGAAGGTGGCTTCTCGCTTGCCGAAGCCGAAAAGATCTGCTCGATGGGCATTTTGCCTGTAGGACTCGGAAAACGCATTTTGCGTACCGAAACCGCATCCGGTTTTGCGCTTGCTTGCCTGGTTTACGCTCTCGAAATGCAAAATTGATATACAAAAGCCCCCCAATTGTGGTTGATTTGACGAAAAACAGCTGCTTTTTGGGGCTCTTTTTTGATGTGCTATACACTGTGCATAAAAAAAATAAAAATTTTTAGAAGAAATATTCAAAAACCTATTGAAAAATGACAAAAAATAGTGTAGAATATAGGCAGTTTTGTACGAAGCCTATTTCCAAAAACACAAGAGGAGATCAAAATTTATGTCTAATAGGTTGTTTCAAGGTGTTATTCACCAAATGAAAGATGCGATCGATCGCGTTATCGGCGTTGTTGATGAAAACGGCGTTATCATTTCTTGCTCGGAGCTTGTTAAAATCGGTGAGATCCGTCAAGGCGTGCGCGATGAACTCAGTTATGCCAGCGACGTTATCACAAGTGGCGGCTATACCTACCGCCCGATGACAAACGGCCCCAAGACCGATTATATCGTTTTTGTTGAGGGCGAAGATAAAATGGCAGAGAAGATGTCCAAGCTCTTGGCTATCTCGCTTGGCAACATCAAAAATCTGTATGATGAAAAGTACGATAAGGGATCTTTCATTAAGAATATCATTCTTGATAATATTCTTCCCAGTGATATTTACATCAAATCCAAGGAACTTCATTTCAACACCAACGAGCTGCGTGTTATTTTCTTGATTAAGTTCTTAGGTAAAACCGACATGCTGCCCTTTGAAATGCTGCAAAACATGTTCCCTGAAAAGGCAAAGGACTATGTTATCAGCGTAGGCGAGCACGATATCGTTTTGGTGAAGGACGTTAAGCCCGGAACCGAAAACAAAGACTTTGAGAAGATTGCTACCAACATTGCGGACACACTCTCTGCAGAGTTCTACACGCAAGTAGCCATCGGTATCTCCTCTGTTGTAGAAAATATCAAAGACCTTGCAAGAGCATATAAAGAAGCACAAGTTGCTCTTGAAGTTGGTAAGGTATTTGAAAACGAAAAGAACATTATCAGCTACGAAAATCTCGGAATTGGCCGTTTGATTTATCAGCTGCCCACAACCCTTTGCGAAATGTTCCTGCAAGAAGTATTCAAGCGCGGCAGTCTCGAGTCTCTCGACCGCGAGACCCTGCAAACCATTCAAGCATTCTTTGAGAACAACTAGAACGTTTCCGAAACTTCCCGTAAGCTGTTTGTACACCGCAATACCTTGGGTTACCGTTTGGATAAGATCCGCAAGATGACGGTCCTTGAATTGCGTGAGTTCGAG
>JAFYRH010000123.1 GCA_017559555.1 Clostridia bacterium | reverse complement strand
TCCCGCTCACGTAGAAATGATGGGCTTGATCGGTGCCGGCAACAACCCCATGGTCGGAATGACGGTAGCAGTCGCTGTAGCGATTGAAGAAGCTTCTAAGTAATTGCCTATATGTAACGTTTTTAAGGCTTTTTGAGGCCTTTCGTAGGGGCGATTCACGAATCGCCCGCGGGTCATTCGTGAATGACCCCTACAAAAACAATAAAAAAGTTGGACACATCATTTACGTGTTTTCGTACGTGATGTGTCCAATATTTTTTGTTTTTAAGGAAGATTTTTAAGGCGAAAAATTAAAATGTCGAGAGGAACAAAACTCACTTTCGAAGAAGTTAAAAAATCAACGTATCCACCTTATTCAAAAGTTTTTCCAGCATTTCTTTGCATCTTACAATTTTTGCAGGACTTGTTTCGTCATTGGGGCGAAGAATTGCACGGCGAAGCATACGCGTATAACCTATGATCATTGCTTTTTCGGCAACGCTTTGACAAAATGCTTCGTCTTCGGTTTCGAGATACTTCTTCAAAACTTCGTTCCAAAATCTTTCGGCGGTTTCATAAGAGTAACCAAAGAAGTTGATCATATTTTGATGATCGAGTTCGGAGTATCCTCTCAATGCATTGAACATCGAAGCAATCTCAAACACGGGATGTCCCATACAAAGGGTGTCCATATCAATGAGCAAAGGCTCACCGTTCTGTACCATAATATTATTGGTGTGGTAGTCACCGTGCAACAAGGTGTTCTGCTTGGGAACTGCCTCAACCAGCGCGCGGAGCTTTTGGCTTTGTTCTTCGGGGATATGAGGTGTTACAATATCTACCCAGCCAAGAGCAATTTCCTTCATATCGGGAACCTCACCATCCTCTACTGTAATTGCATGGATGGTTTTGAGCATATCCACATAATATTTAACTGGTTCTGTAAGATCGTTCTCATTTTTGCCGATCAGTTTTGATACGCTAGTAGCGTTTAAGAGTTCAGTAACTGTACCGTAGCCCTCGCCTACGCGAACAATACCGTAAGGGATGGCTGTATTGATACCAAGAATGAATGCACGTCTTGCGTTTTCGCGCTCTTGCTTGATTTCGCGGAGTGAATCTCTTGCAAAATAGGTCTTAACGATTGTTTCGGCATCATAGCGATAAACCGCGCCGTTTGCACCTTTTGCAATAAACTCACATCCTTCAACATTCATGTGAGGATATGCCTTTTCAACCGTAACCATATCGGTAAACCCGGTCATATCAAAAACCTCGTAAACATCTGCGGCAACGTTGATAATAGCAAGCTTGGGGGCTTCTTTTCTGAGTCGCAGAATAACACGCAAACCCGCGGAAGAGATATACTCCAAATTGTCTGCATCAATAACAACGTGCTTTTCGGGATGAGCGTTTTTAATGCTGAAGATTTTTTCTTCCACCTCGGGTGCATTGGATGCATCAACTCTTCCCTCTACAACGATGTACAGAATATCTTTATCTATACGATATGTAACATTCATTTTTTATACCTCGTTTCTAAAAACAAGTTCGGTAAGTGTTTTGTATTCGAGCCATGCCGAAGTGTCGGACAAGCGCTCGGTCAATTTTACAATTGAGGTGTAGTACCAAGCCTGCTCGCTTACATTCTTTTGATTAAATCTCTGCCACATGGCATCTCCTTCAACCTTCCAATCGCGGTAGATGGAACGCATATTGGCAAGTTTATCAGCAAGCCACACCATGAGCACGCCAATATCATTTGTGTTTTTGAGAACCTCTAAGGATTCTTCTTTGCGAATACGCCAAGTGTCGGTTGGAGGCAGATCTGCACGCTTATCCTCGGTTTCGGCTTCTACCAATTCGCGAACGCGAGTTCCAAACTTTTCTTCAACTTCTTCCAAGGTGATACCGGCATCCTCTACAACGTCGTGCAGAGCCGCTGCGGCAATCAGATTTTGATCATCGGTCATCGTACCGACGATTACAGCAGCTTCCATAGGGTGAAGAATATACGGAGCATCACTTTTTTTGCGTCGCATTCCGTCATGAGCCTGAACCGCAAACGCAATAGCCTCGCTTACAAGCTCCATTATTCGATCACCAAAATATCAGCAAAGCCGGTCATTTCAAATACTTCCATAACCGCTTCGCAAACGTTGGTTACCTTCATGGAACCAATCTTTTGCATCTTCTTTTGTGCGCTGAGAAGAACACGAAGTCCTGCGCTGGAAATATATTCAAGACCCTTGATATTCAAAACGAGATTTTTGGTGTCTCCAATATCCTCAGCAATGGTTTTATCCAATGCGGGGGCTGTGGTGGTGTCAAGTCTTCCTACAAGCTCAATAACGGTTGCATCTGCATTTCTTTTAATTTCGATAGTCATATTCGTAAATCTCCTTTAAATTTGTTTAGTCATCGTTAAAACGTTCTCGCCATTTTCGTAGGCGTAGGTTACGGAATTCATCGTTTTCTTTGTGATGAAAATACCAAGTCCGCCAATTTCTCTCTCCTCAGCAGATAGAGTGATATCGGGATCCGGCTTATTCAAGGGATCAAAGGGCGTACCCTTATCGGTCATACGGAAGGTAATGGTACGACTTTCTTCATCAAAGCCGATGCCAAGGGTCATATCACCCTCACCGTCACCGTAGGCATAGTGCGCTACATTGACAAATATTTCTTCAATTGCAACGCAAACTGCCGTTTGAACTTTCATCGGGCACGCAAAGCTTTCCAACGTTTGATCTACAAAGCCGAGAACATCGGACAATGCTTCGATTTTTGCAGGAAAGGTTTTATTCATCATGTGCAC
>JAFYRH010000122.1 GCA_017559555.1 Clostridia bacterium | reverse complement strand
TGCGTTCCATTTTGGAAAATGCAATGACCGACATTATGTATGAGGTTCCCTCTCGCGATGATATTTTAGGTGTAGAAATCACTCCCGAATGCATTCGCGGCACAGGCAAACCCGTTTATACTTTGAAGAAATAACAACAAAGGCAGTCTCATGCGAGACTGCCCTTTCTTTTTGAGAATTCTTAACTACCGCAACCGCATCTGCCGTGATGATCGTGACGGTCACAAGGGGGTGGGAGTGGAACGTTCTGACCACAAAATTCAGCCGTTGGGAAAGGCATAGAGCGGAATACGCGGCAAGGATCGTCTTCTTCTACGGGAACGCACTCTTTTTCGGGAATGCAATATTCGGTTGCTTGAATAAGATACTGTGCACTTCTTACAATGCGAATAACCGAGAAGATGCCGAGAGAAACTGTGAGATAACGTTCTCCACCTCTTCCATCTCCACCACCGATACCGTCAAAGGAAAGAGGCGCTTCGAGGCAAGAAAGTACGGGCTTGGGGAGGTCATTTTCGCAGCAACAACAGCAGCAAGTGCATTCATTTACGCGCTCAACAATACGAGCACCGAGGAGCACGGGTGAAACGACTTCGACAATTGCCGTGGGTTCGTTCTCTTCGTCACTTTCCTTGGGGGAGCAGCCGCAAAAATTCTCGCCTACGCCGTGGCTCTTAAAAACGCTAACGTTGCTTTCGCCACCGTAAAGGATCACGCGCTTTTCAAGCACGGTAATACCTTCGATCTCTTGCGAGCGCCCTGCACAAACGCAAGCCTCAAACACAACTCTTACGTAAAAACGAATGTTTACCGTGTAGAATCCGCGATTGAAGCGAACGGGTTCAATATCGATACAAGTCCAAATAATCTTTGCACTTTTGGCACGAATCGTACTTGTGTGCTCCAATACTTCGTTGCCAAACTCCGAAAGATAAACGCGTGCATTTTCAAAGCAATCGCGGTCGCGGCAGGAATCCAAGACGCGATTTGTGTCAATGCATACGGTCTCGCGTGTGGGGGTACCGCCCGGCACGCAAGAAAATTTATTTTCTGCCATAGCCAAATCTCCTTTAAGATAATTTCAGAGAACTACTCTCTTTGCTAATATTCTATGCGTTGCTCCGTGAATTGACACCGTTTTTTTCTAAAATTCGACCAAATGAATTTTTCTTCACAAAAAAATCACGCAGTTTCCCCTTGAAAATCAATCTAAAATCGGTTATAATATAAGTAATGAAAAAAAGGTAGGTTTTTATATGCTCAAAAAGATTTTGATTTTTGTTTTAATAGCGGCAATGCTCTCTCTGTCCTCTTGCCGCATCGTTGAGGTCATCAACCACGACCTCTTTGTAAAAGAAGAAGCTGAAGAGCCCAAAAAGGAATACGATCCTTGGGGTTATTGGCATTCTTACCAAGCTTGTGTGGCTGTTGAATTTAAGCAAGATAGCCCCACCGCAAAGCTTTACTACCTCACAACCGGATATTATGAATATTACGAGCTTGCAACGGTTCCTTGCACCTATGACGGTGACAGTACCTTTGTACTTACATTAGATAGCGGCAAAACCGTAACCGCCGCCTTTGATAAGTATAACAACACCGTAGCTTTGGAAAACCAAGTTTTTGCCCGTATGGAAAAAGCACCGCAAGAACATCTCCAATATACATTCCCGAACTATTTAGAGCTCAATCCAAGCTCTTATATAAAAATCGACGATATTGACTTTGCCCCCATTGCACAGCTTGTGTTTGAAGGTGCGCCTTACAAAATTGCTACAACCTATTATGGCAGCTTAAAGAAAATTCCCGTTACCGAAGGCATTACACGCCCGACACAAAGTGGTGACGTTGTCAACATCGATTACGTTGGAACGGTAGACGGAGTCGCTTTCGACCGCGGTTCTGCCACCGGTGTTAACGTATTCATTTCGGAGTTTGATAACAATTACATTCCCGGCTTTATAGACGGCATTATCGGTCACACTGTTGGCGAAACGTTTGACGTTCCCGTAACCTTCCCCCAAAATTACGGTTCTGCCAATCTTGCAGGCAAGGATGCCATCTTCACAATGACGCTCAATGGTATTTGCGATATGACTCTAACCGATGAAAAAGTCACTGCATATGAAAGCAATTCTTACACGACCTATGAAAAATGGTTGTTGGATGAAGAGCTTGCAATTACAACCGATTTGTTTACAGATGCTATGTTGGAAGCAGCCTCTAACATCAAACCTCTCCCCTCCGGCACATATCTTTACTATTACCAACAAGCGCTGGATTACTACCACCTTGTAGCGTATTATTATGGAATTGATTTCAGTCTCCTTATGAGTTATTACGGATTGAGCGAAACAGGAATTTTGCAAGAATCTCTCAAACAAGCCACCTATGATATGGCACTCTTTGTTTTGCTTGAGCAAAAAGAAATCACTTGGACAGATGAAGAATTTAACGAGAAATACGACGCACTTGTAACTGAGTATTTGGAAGCAAACGAGGGTGCGACCAATGAAGAAGCTGTTGCTTATGCCGACAGTATGAAGTGCCAACTTGAACT
>JAFYRH010000121.1 GCA_017559555.1 Clostridia bacterium | reverse complement strand
CAAAATCCCGATATTGTAACACATACCGATGCGGTGCAAGGATACCTCAAGTGCCGCTTCACCCCCGATGCAATCAAGGCCGACCTTGTAACGATCAGCGGTCACAAAATCCACGCTCCCAAGGGTGTTGGAGCGCTTTACGTCTCTCCTGCGGCACTCAAGCGCCGTGATATTGTTCCTACTTTGCTTGGCGGCGGTCAAGAGGGCGGATTCCGTTCCGGAACCGAGAACGTGCTTGGCATTGTTGCCTTTGGTGCGGCGGCAAAAGACGGTTTTGCCAACTTGAGCAAACATCTCCCTCATTTGCAACAGCTGAGAACCTATGCCGAAGAAAAGCTTTCGACGCTTCCCGTAAAATTGCACATTCCTACGGGTGCACGCGCGCCGCATATTCTGTCTCTATCTCTTCCCGACATTAAGAGTGAGACGATGGTGCACGCACTCTCGCAAAGCGGCATTTGTGTTTCGGGCGGCTCGGCTTGCTCGACACACTCCAAAAAGCTCAGCCGTGCTCTCCTCGCTTTTGGCGCGACCGAAAACGAGACAGAGTGTGCCCTGCGCATCAGCTTTAGCCACTACAACACCACCGAAGATGTAGATGCTTTGGTTGAGGCATTGGCGGTGAATATTGAAAAATTGGTTAAGATTCATAGATAACAAAAAGGGACTTCCTTAATTGGGGAGTCCCTTTTCGTTATCGCACTGTTTTAACTTGTGATTTGAGTGCTCATTGAATTTCATGCTTTATTTGGAATTGCCATTTTTAAAAATTCACGCAAGATTATTTACCTTTTTGTAAAGCGCGATTGTTTTATTGACAACATCATCCCAACCATACACCTCGCAAATGTAATTTGCGGCGGTTTGCTTATACTGCTCAACCACGCTCGGTTGAGAACAAAGCTGTTCTAATTTATCGGCCAAATCCCGAATATCCTTTTGCGAGAAGGTAATTCCAAAATCCCCAAGTACCGATTTACATTCCGGAATGTCAGAGGTCAAACAACAATTACCGTAGCTCATTGCCTCCAAAAGGCTCAAGGGCATTCCCTCCAAATCAGAGGGCAATACATATACGTATGCATTGCTATACAGTTCCTCAAGCATTTTTCCTTGAACGAAGCCAGTAAAAACAATTCGTTCATCATTTTGTGCCAAAGCCTTTAGTTCACAGTCATAACCACTACTGTCCGAAGCACCGCCCGCAATTACAAGTTTTTTATTTGTATCAATACCCTTAAATGCTTCTATTAGATAGTGTACTCCCTTTTCAGGAACCAAGCGACCGAGGAACAAAATATAATCATCTTTTTGGAGACCGTATTGCTTGGTAATCTCATCAGCTACCGCCACCACAGGACGTGTAACCCCGTTAGGAATAAATTGCGTTTCTCGCCCATATGTGTCCTTGAAATAATTTTGCACATTTTGACTCAAAACAATAATTTCATCCGCAAGGCGCACTGCGCATTTTTCACCCGTGCGTATATACCAAGATGCAAATTTGCCCCATTTGGCTCTTTGATGATCTAATCCATGGATAGTTGCTATACACTTTTTGCCAAGCAATTTGGGAATCCACATCATAGCACAGGGACCTTCGGCATGGAAATGTACTACATCGTATCTTCCAAATGCCGCAGCAATGGCAGCACTAAAGGATGATGTCATTGCCGCCAACCCTTTTTTATCAAGTGTCCATACACTTTTTAAGCGAACACCTTGATACATCTTCAAAGCACCTGCATCAAATTCTGCACCGCTTACATGATGTCCTTTTCGATTGAAGCAAGTAACATCATAACCCAATTGGCTCATTCTTGTAGCAAGTTCCCCTACCACAATTTCTACACCGCCTTCACGGGATGGTATTCTTTTATGTCCAAGCATTGCTATTTTCATTTTTTTCTCGGACATATCATTCTCCTTCCAATCCCAAAACGGCTCCTATTGTTTTGAATAAAATTTTTAAATCGACCCAAAAATTTCTTTCGGATATGTATTTTAAGTCTAAAGAAATCCACTCATCAAACGAGAGTGTATTTCTTTTGGGTTGTATTTGCCAATAACAAGTAAGCCCCGGAACAACGGACAATCTTTGATACTGCTGTTCCGTATACATAGCAACCTCACGCGGAAGTGGCGGTCTCGGTCCTACAAGGCTCATATCCCCCTTGAGAACATTCCAAAGCTGCGGAAGCTCGTCTATAGAAGTTCTGCGAATAAAACGCCCCACACGTGTGATTCTGGGGTCATGTTTCATCTTAAACGCAGGTCCTTTCATTTCATTTTGCGAGAGCAAGGATTCTAACATTTTATCGGCATTGGGAACCATAGAACGAAACTTGTAAAACTTAAAAGTTTTTCCATTCTTCCCTACTCGGTCTTGTCTATAAATGGGAGATGCACCAGGGCTATCAATCCAAATTACAATTGCAATAATTGCCAAGGGAACAAATAAGATGATTAGCCCAAGTAAAGAACAGACAATATCAAACACCCTTTTAAAGAAGCCATACAACGGTTTGTTTGCCACATGTATTTTTGTTGAATTTTCATTTTGTAAAGTCTCGATATCAACGGTCGTGACTTTTGGATTATCGTTAACGGTTTTCATTCAAACCCCTCCATGTAAAACAAACATAATTTTAGTATACATTCGTATCTCTGGAAAGTGACTTTTTTGCTAGGAAAATCGGACACATACAAAAATTAGTATGCACCCGCTTTGGGATGGATAATCTCCCCCATCATTTGAGATATTATAGCATTTTTTTTGTCGTTTTACAAGATGTTATTATTATAAATAGGAAATGTTAACTTTTTTTACCCATTATGTTTACAGAATATTCACAGTTTTTTTTGGGGGGATATAGGTGCAAATGAAAATCTTTCCGAAACGGCAAGAAACGGATATATGCACTTAAAAAACGGATGTGTATACACAAAAGCAAATATATATCCACAGAAACGGGCGCTGGTGAGCGTCCGTTTCTTGTGTTTGTTTTTATAGTTCTTTTCGCATTTTGAGAAGTGCTCCCTTTTCGAGGCGAGAGACTTGCGCTTGCGAGATGCCTATCTCGTCGGCTATCTCCATTTGGGTCTTATTTTTATAAAAGCGCATATTGATAATCTTTCGTTCGCGTTCGGTCAGGCGCATCATAACTTCGCGGAGCACGATGTTCTCCAGCCACCGCTCATCCCCTGATGAGGAATCGGAAAGCTGATCCATTAGATAAAGTGCATCTCCGTTATCGTTGAAAACGGGCTCGTAAAGCGAGATCGGCTCGGCAATGGCATCGAGAGCGTGCACGACTGCTTCTTTCTTTTCGTTCAAATGTTTGGCAATTTGCTCGACAGTCGGTTCGCTTTCGTGCAGAGCGATAAGTTCCTCGCGTGCTTGCAGAGCGCGGTAAGCGAGGTCTCTGACAGAGCGGCTGATGCGAATGGCGTTGTTATCGCGCAAATAGCGACGAATTTCGCCGATGATCATCGGCACGGCATAGGTCGAAAACTTAACGTCGAGGTCGGTATTGAAGTTATCCACCGCTTTGACAAGTCCGATGCATCCAACCTGAAAGAGGTCATCGAGGTTCTCCTTTCTACCCGTAAAACGTTGAATAATCGATAACACCAAACGCAAATTGCCGTTGATGAGTTCGGCACGTGCTTCTTCGTCTCCCTCTTTCATTCGCAGGAGTAATTCCTTTTTTTCTTCATCTGTAAGCACTTTGAGGTGCGAGGTGTTCACCCCGCAAATTTCCACTTTGTTATAGTACATCCTTGCCACCAATCCCCATTTTTTGTTCCAAAAAAAGTATTGACGTGTGGACTCTTTGGTATGCAAGGCAGAATATGGCAGGGTGTTGGAAAAATTGTGAAATTGGGGCTTGCAAATGCGCTCCCCTTGTGGTATAATGACCTTACTGACGGGCGCTTTTTGCCCGATATGGAGGATGCTATGAAATTATCTTTGGAACAACTGGGCAGCATTGCGCGCGGTACCGACCGCGTTGAAGCCGTAGATGGCGGCGTGCAATTCTTTCGCATGACAGAGGCACAAAAGGGCTACTATTTGCACTACAACAACACAGAAAAAGCAAACAAGACCGACTCGACATCGGGTGTGCGTCTTGCGTTTTATACAGATAGTCAAAGCGTAAAGTTTTCGGCAAAGTTTACCGAGGGTTCGAGCCGCGCTTATGCATATTTTGATATTTATGAAAATGGCGCGATGATTGCACACGGCGGCGAAGAAAAAGAAAACGAGACCTCAGTTGAAGCAAAGCTTCTTGCAGGTGAGAGTCTTGTGGAGATCTATTTTCCTTGGTCGAAAGGCGTTGTTATGACCTCATTTGAGCTCGATGACGGTGCTACTCTCAAACCTTACGTGCGTTCCAAAACGCTCGTTGCCTATGGCGACTCGATCACCCACGGCTATGATGCCATTTACCCTTCCCTCTCTTACGTGAACCGCCTCGGCAATCTCCTCGATGCCGACGTTTTCAACCGCGGAATTGGCGGTGACGTTTTTGCTCCCGAGCTTGCAAAGCGCGATGACGTGGCAAACGTTGACTACGTGACCATCGCCTACGGCACGAACGACTGGAGCATGTGCACGCTTGAAGCATTTGAGGCAAATGCGCGCGGATTCTTTAAGGTGATTCACGAGAAATATTCCAACAGTCGTGTTATTGTCATTGCCCCCATTTGGCGCGGCGACTCCGAACGCGAGACCGCGATGAAGAGACCGATCTCTGACGTATACAAGCTGTTTTGCGAATATACCAAGGATTATGACAACTTTACCGTTGTGAACGGTTGGAATTTCATTCCCCATCTTTCCGCGTTCTTCCACGATCAAATCCTGCACCCCAACGATCAGGGATTTAGCCTCTATGCCGAGAATTTGTATAAGGCGATTAAAGACAAGATATAAAAAATAGTGAATACGAAAAGCCGACGAGAAATCGCCGGCTTTTCTGTTTTTTTAATTCACTTTTTCGGTATGGTCAGCGGTAGGGTCCTCGATGGGCACCTCCTCAATTTCGGCACCGATGCCTTGGAGTTTTTCTACGAGATTCTCGTATCCGCGCTTGATGTAATGTACACCGCGAACCTCGGTAACTCCTTGCGCTACGAGTCCCGCGATAACAAGTGCCGCTCCTGCGCGCAGGTCGGTTGCCTTAACGACCGCTCCCGTGAGCTGTTCTACGCCAATAATGGTGGCATTTTGTGTGTCAACCATGATTTTTGCGCCCATTTTGGTCAGTTCCTCGGTATAACGGAAGCGGTTTTGCCATACGCCCTCATGGATGTTACCAATTCCGTTGGCAATGCAGAGGAGTACTGCAAACTGCGGATGCATATCTGTCGGGAAACCGGGATAGTAAACGGTTTGAATGTTGATGTTTTGCAATTTGCCATCGCTGATAACAACAACAGAATCATCTTCTTCCTCAACTCTAACACCCATTTCGCAAAGTTTGCTTGTGATGGACTCCACGTGCTTGGGGATAACCGAAGTGATACGTACACATCCACCTGTTGCGGCAACGGCTACCATATAAGTGCCTGCCTCGATCATATCGGGAATGATGGTATAGTTACAGCCGTGGAGCTCAGTAACACCGTGCACCTTGATAACAGAGGTACCTGCACCCACAATATTCGCACCGCATGCGTTGAGAAAGTTTGCCAAGTCAACGATGTGCGGCTCGCGCGCAGCGTTTTCGATAACGGTTGTTCCCTCTGCAAAAACAGATGCCAAAATAACGTTGACGGTAGCGCCAACGGATGCCACGTCAAAATAAACACTATTGCCTACCAACCCTTCATCGGCTTCGGCATAGATATAGCCACCTTCGGTGTCGGTTTTGGCGCCAAGCGCACGGAAGCCCTTCATGTGTTGGTCGAGGGGACGGCTTCCGCCAAAATCACAACCGCCTGGCCAAGCAATACGTGCCTTGCCAAAGCGACCAAGCTCGGCACCAAGCAAATAAGAGGAGCCGCGCATTTTGCGTACGAGATCGTCGGGAGAGGTTCCCTGACGAACGCCTGCGGTGTTGATAACGACGGTTGTGGGCGTGAGATATTTGACTTGTGCGCCCATATGTTGAATCAGCGCAAGCGAATTGGTAATGTCGCTTACAGCCGGAATGTTTTCGAGTGTGCAAACGTCACCTGTGAGAATGGTGGCAAACAAAATCGGCAAAGCCGCATTTTTCATGCCGCTAACGGCAATTTCACCATAAAGCGGTCTTTTTCCGCTGATGACAAATTTTGTTGACATTTGAATTGCACAAAAGGCTTGATGCCTTGCTCCTTTCTGGATTTTTGCGCACCAAAACGTCCCTCCGTTCAAGGGCTCTACGCGCGCGCGTGATATAGATACTATAATTATTATAATATATTATACTGCATTTGTCAATAGGTTTTTGAAAATTTCTTTTGATTTTTTTGAAATTTCTTTCTTTTTTTAGGATATTCCAAAGACAGAAAAATTGTTACAGCAAAAAAGTTGTATTTTT
>JAFYRH010000120.1 GCA_017559555.1 Clostridia bacterium | reverse complement strand
CCCTACGGATTGAAATTTATTTTCAAGCAAAAATGATGAATTTTTTGTATTCGGGATTTTATAGCAAAAAGAAAAACACTGGTAGGGGACGGCGCCCTCGACGTCCCGCCACAAACAGGTTTGGGGGAATAAAAAGCGGGCGACCATGGGTCGCCCTTTTAGATTACTATGGAATTTATTGTAGGGGCGATTCACGAATCGCCCGTTTTTTCTAACATATATCGCGAAACAAGGATTCTGTTTTTTCTTTATAAGCCATATAAGATGTTTTAACCAAAAATCCCCCAACACCGTTTGGATGTTGGGAGATTGATTGCATTCTTTGATTAACGGTAAAAGCTATTGCCGCCGATGAATTCGCGCACGATGCTGGTGGGCGGAATTTCGTCGTCGACGTCTGCTTCGTAAACGTAGTTGAGAATTTTAACGATTGCACGCACTTGGTCGTAGCAATCATCCTCGGGTCCAATGGCGCGCAAAAGCGGAAAGATGTGGCGCTTGAGCACAGCCAACTCGTAAAGCGTGGAGCTGTTGAAAATAACGTCTGCATTCTCTTGGAAGGGGAAAATCCATCTCTCCTCTCCGCGACGAACCGAATCCCACATTGCGAGCGTTTTTTGAACCGACGAACCTCTTGTTTCAAAATCGCGAACGGTTCTGCGAAGCAGGCGCAAGTATCTGCTTGCGATGCGGTTGTGATCGTCGAGATTGAGGGGCAGAATGGGACAAACGTACATTTTGAACACCTTGCTCGTATCCAATCCGCGGGGAAGCAACACGGGGTTGAGCGCGTGCAGACCCTCTACGATGATGACCGTATCCTCGCACAAGCGCATGCGGTGCCCTACCCACTCGCGCTTTGCTGTTTTGAAGTTGAAGCTTGGAATTTCAACCTCTTCGCCTCTCAAAAGCTGCTCGAGATGCTCGGCAAACAGTGCGGTATCAATGGTGTTGATGTGCTCGAGGTCGATGCTTCCGTCGGGCTCGGTAGGAATTTTGTCGCGGTCGATATAGTAGTCGTCAAGGCTCATCAAAATGGGCTTTTTGCCGTGTACGCGAAGCTGTGTGGCAAGACGGTTTGCAGAGGTCGTTTTGCCCGAAGAGCTCGGACCCGACAACAAAACCGCTTTTGCACCTCTCTCACAAATCATATCGGCAATTTGCGAAAAACGCTTTTCGTGCAAAGCCTCGTTGACGCGAATCAATTCACGAACCTGACCCGATTCTACAAGCTTGTTCAGGTCTGCAACCGTTTCACATCCCATCAATTCACCCCAACGCTTGCCCTCGGTGTAAACCGCAAAGAAGTTAGGCATTTCGTGGTAGTTGGAAACGTAATCGGGATTGTTCGGGTCGGGGTAAATGAAAATAAAGCCTTCGGGAGCAGACAAAACATCCCACGAGCGCAAAAAGCCCGTGGATGGTGCCATTTCGCCATAGAAATAGTCGGCAAAATCGCCTACCTCATAAAGGTCGATGCGTTCCTTTTTGCGATATCTCAAAAGGTCGGCTTTATCGAATTGCCCTTGCGCCTCAAAGTATGCAATTGCCTCGGTGGTGGGCATTCTGCGGCGACGCAGAACAATGTTTTCGGCAACGATGCGTTCCACCTCTGCTTTCATTTCGGCAGCAGAAAAATCCGGAGCGTTCGAAACCTTTACGTAGGCACCCGAACCAACCGTGCAGTTCATTTGCGGCTTGGCGTTGGGCCAACGGCGGTGCAGAGCCAAAAACAAAATGAAGTTTGCCGTTCTGCGATAAGTGTCGTGACCGATAGGGTCGCTGTAACGAAGCAAACGAATGACACCGCCCGATGCCGCCATTGCGCGACGCATCGATTCGCGCTCTTTTACGTCTTGTTCTCTTACGGGAATATAATTGAGAGTAAACACACGACCCGAAATTTTGGCTGCTATGGGGTCTTGCGAAAGCGTTCCCTTCATCAAGCCCATTCCGGTAACGATCTCAAGGAGTGTCTGTCCCGGTCTTGCCGTGGTTTCTATTCCGTCTATCCATAGTTTCATAGGGGTAATTCCTTTCTTTAAGTTTCGTTTGGCGGTCGTTCTATAAAAAACATGGTTGACCGCGGAAAAACATTTCCGGTAGTCAACCATTATCGGTGGTTTGTAGAAACACTTGCCCATATTGCAAGTATATACCATTTGTTGAGAAAAATTTCTTCTTTTCTATAACAGTATATCACATTTTTGGAAAAATGTCAAGTATTTTTATTTTGCGTGGTGCTCGTTGTAAGCCGCAATAACGTATTCACCAAACAAATGACCGAGCTTCAGCGTGCTCATAGCACCGTAATGTGCCAAGTCGGGGCTCTCTTCGGGCTCCACACCCCACTCAAGGCCTGCATCAATGGTGGAAAAATAATAATTGAGGTCGGAGTCCGTTGCCATTTGCTCCTTGGCGGCGTTGACCTCGCGATATCCCGGCCAGCAGGGGCTATCCGAAATACCCGCATCAATAAAGCAGATGCCACCCTCTTCGGCATACTTTGCAAAATCCTTGCGCAAATAGCAGACAAAATTATCCTGAATTTCGTAGTAACGGTTATAAACGTGTTCCTCAAAGGAATCGGATTCCCCTTGCATCCAACAAACGGCACCAATGCTTGCATCGTATCCTGCATCCAAAAGCGTTTTCATATAGGTATCTACGTATTCTCTCATTGCCCCATAAACAGAGCCGCGCTGACCGTATGCCAACCATTGATAATAAAGGGACGTGCCCGAATAGGTGTATTTGAGGATAATAACCTTTTCATCTCCCCACGCTTCGCTGAATTTTTCTGCCATACCCACCTCGGGACCGAAAACCTCATCGGGCCAAACGCTGCAACCGAGGTCAACGTTGACAAATTCACCGTCCGAACAGTTGGTGTGATTATCTACACAGTAATTGATCCAAACAGAATCAAAGCCGCTTTCATACTTGGCGTATTGCTCAGCGGTGGTGTTCTCCTTTAAGTATTTGAGGCGACCAATACCCGTGGCGTTGCTCTGACCCATAAGAAGAATGACCTTGACCTTTTGACCGTTGCCCGCAGGCAAATTCTCGGGCTTTTGAAAATCGGTGTGCATATTCATGTTTTGTGCCTTTCCGGGCCACTCGACCGATCGACGCCAAAAATACGCGCCAAAGCCTCCCGCAACACCAACAAGCACAAACACTACACAAAGAATAATAAGTATGATTCTTTTCTTTTTCATTGTAATTCACTCCTTTCTGCATCCATTATAGCATACCGTCCGCCAAAATGCAAGAAAAAAGTTGGAGACTGCCGACGTGCGACAGTCTCCTTTGGTGTTTGTAAAATTAAAATGCTACGGGAACAAAGAAGTATACGCAGAACAGAAGTGTTACGATAAGAGCAACGACAGAAACCTTCCATTCGGGCTTTTCCTTCTTGTTGATTGCATACTTAACAACGTTGATCAAGTATGCAACTACAGACATAGCGGTGTATGCAACCAAACCAATACCAATGCCCTTGGTGATGGAGTAAGAAAGAAGCATTACAACGATGGTAAGGAACGCAGAGGTTGCACCAATGGCATCGTTCATATCAACGCTCTTGAGGTTGTTCTTCATCATCAATACGCCAACGTAGATGAGCGCTGCTGCGGTTGCCGCGCCGGGAATAACCGCGAATACGGGCATTGCAAACATAGCGAGGAAGAACATAACAGCGGTGGTGAAAGAAGTCAAACCGGTTCTACCGCCTGCGGATACGCCTGCACCGGACTCAACGAATGTGGTAACGGTGGAAGTACCGAGCACAGCACCCGCACATGTAGCGATGGAGTCGGAGATCATGATCTTATCGTAGTTGTAGGGCTTGTTGTTCTCGTCGGAGAGAATTCTGTTACCGCCACAGCAACAAACGATGGTGCCCATGGTATCGAACATATCGATCATACACATGGTGATGATAACCATAATAACGGTGAATACGCTGCCGCCTTCGGGAACGAGGCCTGTCTTAAATACGTCAATAAAGGAAAGGAATACGGAGTTTTCACCTGCAAAGAAGTTAGCAAAGTTCTCCCAGAACTTCCAAGAGATGCCACCCTCACCTGCAAGAACAGAGAGATCGGTAACACCAAAAGGAATACCTACGATAGTTGCAACAACAATACCGATGATAATGGAGCCCTTAACATTCAGCTTATCAAGCACAGAGATCAAGAACAAGCCGATCAATGCAACGATAGCGGTTTTTGCCGCAAAGGAAGCGGGATTGCCGTCATTTACAATTTGCTCACCCCAGTTGGTGAAGTCTACCAAGCCGACTTGGGTGTAATCGTTTTGAACGATAATACCTGCGTTTTGGAAACCAATATAGGTGATAAACAAACCGATACCGATGGAAATAGAGCTTTTAATGGGTGTGGGCATACCGTCGAATACGAGTTCGCGGAAGGACTTGCCATTGATTTTAACAAGAGTAAGGATAAGGAAAAGAATGCCGGAGATCAGAACCATCATGAATGCCTGACCGAGAGAGAAACGAACACCGTAGGTGTCAGCTGCCCAAAGAGCAACGAGACCGCCTAAGAGGGAGTTCAGACCCATACCGGAAGCTTGCGCCAAAGGCATTTTTGCAAAGAACGCCATCAGGAGTGTGCCGATAATTGCACCAAATGCGGTTGCAATAAACACAGAGGGCCAATATGCTCCCAAATCGGGGCTTACAAGGATTTGCGCGGGGTTAACCGTCAGGATGTACGCCATTGCAAGGAACGTAACAATACCGGCGACGATTTCGGTTTTGATGCTGGTTTGCTTTGCCACGGGGTCAAAGCCGAGTGCCTTGAAAAACTTGTTTTTCATTTTTTTCCTCCTTCTATATCCTGCTTTCTGCAGAATATACCATATTCTATCACAAAAAAACTGCAAATGCAACACTTTTTTTCTGTACTTTCCACATTTTATACACATTGTGCAAATCATTTGGCGGTTTGGTGCTCGTTTTTTTGCCAATTCGACGTGTTTTTTTATAAAATAAAAAAATATCACAAAAGGTCTTGTTTTCTTCATAAAATTTTGCTATACTTATACTGTAAAAAAATCAAGGAGGATTCCTGTATGGCATTCACATATATTATTGGCGGTAAAATCGTCCTGCCCGATGCCGTTGTTGAGGGAAAAGCGCTCGCTTTCTCCCAAGAAACCGGTAAAATCGAAGGCATTGTTGATTCCGTCCCCGCAGGAGCGCAAACCATTGACGCTCGCGGCAACTATGTAGCTCCCGGTCTTGTAGATATCCACATTCACGGATACCTCGGTGAGGACACCTGCGACGCAAAGCCCGAAGGCATTAAAAAGATGGCTTACGGTGTTGCGCAAAACGGTGTTACCTCTTTCCTGCCCACCACCATGACCGTTGCAAAGAATGAAATCATCGACGCGCTCAACGCGGTTCGCTCTGTTAAAGAAGAAAGCAAAACCTGGGACGGTGCCGAGATCATCGGTGTTCACGCCGAAGGCCCGTTCATCAACCCCAACAAGAAGGGTGCTCAGGCAGAAGAAAATATTCTCGTGCCCGATGCAGACTTCATTTTGGAGAACGCTGACATCATTACATCCGTAACCCTCGCTCCCGAAATGGATCCCGACCACAAGTGCATCAAAAAGCTTGCGGCAGAGTCGAAGGTTCTCGTTTCGATGGGTCACACCGATGCAAAGTTTGAAGAGGCTATGAGCGCGGCTCGCGACGGCGTAAACCACGCAACCCACCTCTTTAACGCAATGTCTGCCCTTGCACACCGCAACCCCGGTGTTGTTGGCGCGGCTCTCGCATCCGAGAACGTATCTGTTGAAGTGATCGCAGATACCTTCCACATCAATCCCGGTCTCTATTCCATCATCGCCAAGGTTAAGGGCGACAAGATGGTTCTCATCACCGACTGCACTCGCGCCGGCGGTATGCCCGACGGTGAATATGACCTGGGTGGACAACCCATCTTCCTCAAGGGCATTGAATGCCGTCTTGCCGACGGTACCATTGCAGGTAGCGTTCTCAAGCTCAACCACGCGGTCAGAAACGTGCTTGCAAACACCACCCTGCCCGTAAACGAAGTATTTAAAATGGCATCCCTCAACCCCGCCACCTCCATTCACTGCGCCGACCGCATCGGCTCTCTTGAGGCAGGCAAGGATGCCGACATCATTATTGTAGACAATGACATTAACGTTCTCAAAACCATCAAGAAAGGAAGAACCATTTATGAAGCTTAAAATGAATGCTCCGCTCGATCCCGGCTTTATGCCGATGGCTGTTGTATATCGCGATTTTGAGGCTGCAGTTGCAGCTGAAGGCGGTCAAAAGTTGACCATTGGTCTTGAAAGAAACGACGGACTCACCTCCACCTATACCGTTGAGGTATTTAAGGATGGCACCGGTCACGACGAAGAAAACCACGAGTTTGTTGAACGTCTTGTAAAAACCCTGCTCTGGACTCGCGGCGGTTATAAGATCATCATCGCAGGCTCCAAGGTTATCGCAGACCAAATCAAGGCTGACTACTCTGTAGGCGGCTACCGCGATTTCGACCGTGACTTCATGTCCGGTGTTTACGAGGCTCCTTTCGAGGTTATTCACGTTCCCTTTGAGCAAGCTCCCGTAAATAAAGAGTCCGCAGCTCCCGTAGGCCGTCACCTCGACGGTTGCCGCATCGGCTTTGACGCAGGCGGATCTGACCGTAAGGTTTCCTCTGTTGTTGAGGGTGAAGCTACCTACTCCGAGGAAGTTGTTTGGTTCCCCAAGCTCCAAAACGACCCCTCTTACCACTATGCAGGCATTATGGACGCGATGAAGACCGCGGCTTCTAAAATGCCTCGCGTTGACGCTATCGGTGTTTCTACCGCAGGCGTTGTTATCGGCAATCGCATTATGACCTCTTCCCTCTTCCTCAAGGTAAAGAACGAGAACCCCGAGGCATTTGAAAAGGTTGTTAAGAACATTTACACCGACATTGCAAAAGAACTCGGCAACGTTCCGATTGAGGTTGCAAACGACGGTGACGTTACTGCTCTTGCAGGCGCTATGGACTTGAACGACAACAACGTTCTCGGTGTTGCTATGGGTACCAGTGAGGCAGGCGGCTACGTTGACGGCAACGGCAACATTACCGGTTGGCTCAACGAGCTCGCATTCGTTCCCGCAGACTACAACAAGAATGCAATGGTTGACGAATGGTCCGGCGACTACGGCTGTGGCGTTAAGTACTTCTCTCAAGACTCCGTTATCAAGCTTGCTCCCGCAGCAGGCATCGAGCTTGACGAGAACGCAT
>JAFYRH010000119.1 GCA_017559555.1 Clostridia bacterium | reverse complement strand
GTTCGACAACGGATTCTTCCGCCTCGCGTGCGGCAATCAAATCCTCTTGATAGCGGTAGTAACGCTTTTTAAAGGCGAATACCGTGCCAAAGCAAGCAAACGCACAAAGCACCGCATAAAGGATGACATTGGGGTTAAATTCCCACTCTACGGTATTGTTGGCAAGCAATTGACGCTGACCGTCAACCACAACCGACACCGAATGAATACGGTTGAATGCAAAGCTCGTTTGCCACTCATATCGAATCTCTTCTGCAAGACGTGGATAAAGCGTCATAGCGTCAAGCGTAATTTCTTCGCGTTCGCGACCGTCACCAACCACTACAATAAGACTTTCAACCTCTGCTTTTTTATCCTCGTAATTGATGATGTAACCGCTCAGCTGAGCAATAAAACTTTTGCCATCGGCATCCAAAGGTGCCGACGAAACGTCAAACGCCTCTTTTACGGCAATGCCTTCGTTATGCTTGGTTCCAAACACAGCCACAACCGCAAGCACCAAAAAGACCAGTGACAAAATGCCGCACAAAAGCACAAGCGCGTTGTGACCGATATATCTTTTGGATTGCTCTTTTAATTTCATCCAATCAAATTTCACCAAAGGAACCTCCTTTTGCTTTTGATTTACTGCTGTTTTTTCACGTACGGGGTGTCAAAAACAGGTTGTCCTTTCATTTTTTCTTGCACCATCGGTGTGGGAGTTGCAAGTGCGCCCTCCTCCAAAATGATCTGCGCAGCAGCGGCAGTCCACTCGGTAACACGCAGGTCGCCACCTACGATATCGTTCATTACAAGGGATGCTCCCTCACCAAAACCGCGGCCGCAGTTGTGGTAAGCAAACGCACCTTGGAAGATACCCATATCATTTGTCAAAACAAGACCACTCATACCAACGTCGATGGCGGAACCCTTACCCAAGGTAAAAATAGCGGCATCGCAATAGTCGGTCAAGGGCTTGCCCTCATGGCGCGCACCGATGTAACCGCCTACGTTGAGAATGAGAGGAATCTTCTTTTCGCGGCAAATTTCTTGCACGCGAGAGAGCTTGTAATCTTCTTTTCTGCCAACCAAATAATCGAGCACAACTGCGCGAATAGGCAGCTCGATGCTCTGCAAGAAAGCTTCGAGATTTTTGGGGCGCATCATACCGCAGGTTTCACATACATCGGTGAAAACAGGGGTAGACCCCACGCAAACGGCAACGAGAGAATCGGCAGGAGCCGAGACCTCGCAAACAACGGTTGCATCGGATGTTTGGCTCTCGTCAAAGCGCGCACCAAAATGGCGCAGAACTGCCTCGTATGCCGCGTCGTAGCTGTGGCAGAGGAGTCCGTAATTGGCACCGCTATATTCGGCAAGTGCCTTTGCGGCAGAAACAGAATAGCCACCTATGGTACCCCAAACACCGCTCTCAAGGACGGAAAGTTCGGTTTCGATCAATCTTTTTTGCATTTCCATATTTTCGTCCTCCTTACACGTTTTTGAGTTCTTCGGCGTGTTCCCACACCTTGATAATGGCATCTACAATGGCATCGAGTGTTGCTCTGTCAGAAAGCAGAACCGCTTGACCCATCCAAGAGCCTTCCGCAAACGATGCATTGTCGCATACGGGAAGAGGGGTAACGTCAATATTTGTTCCAATCATGCGCGCGGTATCGCGAGATGTTACGCAGGGGAAGGTGTAAAGGGGTGCATAGCCCGAACAAATCGGTACACCCTCGGCAACCAAAGCTTTGATAAATTGGTCGCGCGTAATGCCCTTCTTTGCGAGCTCTTCCTTTTTGAATCGCATCAGGAACAAATGGTATGCGTGTGTTGTAATACGTTCATCGTAAGCAAGATGTTCCACAAAACCAAGACCCTTGATTCTGCCTGCAAGGTATGCGGCATTCTTATCGCGCAAAACGACCTCGCGCGCAAGCTTGCTGTATTGGGAAAGCAGAATCGATGCTTGCAATTCGGTAATGCGGTGGTCTTGCGCCACGCTGACAAATTTGTCACCGTCCTTGCCGCCGGAGAGCATATATTCGAGATTTTTTGCAAGGACGTCATCGTTTGTTGTAATGATACCGCCCTCGCCACTTGTCAAGTTTTTGGAGTTTTGGCAGGAGATAGAAGCCGCATCTCCATACGCGCAAATGCTCTTTCCTTTCCATTCGGCTCCTACGCCTTGTGCGGCATCTACAATAAACTTGATGCCGTGACGTTTTGCAATGTCTTCGAGAGCATCCAGATCGGGGGGACAACCGCCAACCGCAACCGCAACGATGGCGCGCGTTTTATCGGTGATCTTCTCCTCAACCGATGCGGGAGAGATGAGATAGTTGCTATCGTCAATGTCGGCAAACACGGGAGTAGCCCCTGCAAAAACGATAGAAGAAAGCGTTGCGATAAAGGTGTAAGGAGGCAGGATAACCTCATCACCCTTGCCAATGCCAAAGCCGCGAAGCAAAAGCTCCAAGGATACGGTACCGTTGGCAACTGCAAAGCAATGTGCCACACCGCAATCCTTTGCAAATGCGGTTTCAAATTCCTTGCGAAGTTTACCGCTGTTGTAATTACCCGAGAGAAGTGTATCTCTCAACATTTCGCGGTCAATATCGGTTACCTGCGGCCAAGCAGGCATATTCTTTTTGAGTACCGGCGTGCCGCCGTGAATTGCAAGCATAATATTTCTCCTTTATGTATGATGGATCGCTTAAAGCGAACGGATAAATGCTTTGTAGTGCTTGATGTATTTTTCGTTTGCTTCGTCACCGCCAACGGTGTTGGCAGATTGGAAAACCTCGGGGGAAGTTCCGCGCTCTTGCGCGATTTCAATGCCGCGACAAACCGCCGCCTGCAAGATCATAGAACCGATAACGGTTGAAGTAGCGCCCGTAACGGCACCGCCCACGTTGATGGCGGCATCGCCATAGCAACCCATGTTATCGATAACAACGTCGCATACCTCGCAAAGCTTTTTGCCCTCGGGATGACGGGAACGGGAACGCGCCGCGTGTGTGAGGTTGGTGATACAAACGGTTTTGAGTCCGCGTGCGCGTGCTTCCTCTGCCATTTCTACCGCAACGGTGTTGCAACCCGAGTTGGAGAATAGGAACATCACACCGCCCTCTTTAACGGCATCCACGTCGTCGAGGAGCACCGATGCCAAGCCTGTAACGCGCTCCAGCTGACTGCTTGCCGCCGCCGCACGGTGAAGCATCAAAGAATCCTCAAGAATAGGACAAACACGAACCAAGCCGCCGGCACGGTAGAAGATTTCTTCGGCAAGAATGTGCGAATGTCCCGTACCGAACGTAAAAACGTATCCGCCGTTTTCAAGCGCATCCGCAATCAGAGATGCGGCTTTTTCGATGTTTTCGGTTTGTGTACCCTCAACCGCCTCAATAAGGCGCTTGATTTCACTGATATATTGTTGTGCAGAGTTCATTTGCATTCACTCTCCTTTTTCTTGTTTAACCGCATAAAGAGCGGCGGCAAGCTCGGCACTCTTGTCGGGCTCACAAATGGTAACGCTTGGGAATCTTTCTCTCACACCTGCCTCAAATGCTTGACGCACGGTGTTGTTTTTGCAAAGCACGCTGCCCCAAACGCCCAGCAGATCGGCATTGCATTTTTCAAGCAGAACAGATGCATAGCGCGAAAGATGCGCGGCAGCATCGAGAAGAATATCTTTTGAGACCTTGTCGCCATTGGCGGCACATTCTGCCACACAGCGGGAAAAGGCGGCAACGTCCACTTCATCCTCGCCGTAAAAAACAGAAATCAAATCACGCGGAGCACACACACCGAAATGTGCGAGTGCCGCATCTGTCAATGCGGTCTCGGGAGCAACACCGTCAGCGGCACGCAGAGCGGCACAAATACCCTCTTTGCCAATGTAGTAGCCACTGCCCTCGTCGCCCGTGAGTCTGCCCCAACCGCCAACAACCGATATCTTTTGGGCATCATCCTCACCTATCGTCATCGAACCCGTGCCCGAAATGATAAGAACACCCGACTTTTTGCCACCCGTAAGTGCAAAAAGTGTCATATACGCGTCACTGCGAACGTACACAGGAACACCCAAAAGCTCTTGCGCGCGTGTCGCAAATTCTTTTGCCATGGGGCTCTCGGATTCGTCATCGATAGAGGGGTCGCCAATGCCAACGGCAGCAACACTCCCCACGGGAAGCGCAAGTGCCGCAATACCATCGCAGAGGTTCTTCAGCGCGGCATCAAGACCTATAAAATTGTAATTGAGAGGGCCGCACACCGCCGAGGAAAACACATCCCCCTCAGCCGTGCCGGCAACCAGCGCGGTTTTGGTTCCACCGCCGTCAATGCCCACAAAATAACGCTGTTCCATTTTCTGTCTCCTTGATGGAATTTTCTCCTTTTATTATATATGATTTTTGGCTTTCTGTCAACGAAAAAATGATGAAAAGAAACAGAATTTTGTCTTTTTTGATGTTCGTATTCTTTTTTCTTTCCAAAATTACGTTCGGGTGTTGACTTTTGGTGTTCGATTTTGTATAATGTGGTTAGAAAACGAAAATCCACTCCGAAACGAAAAGGAGAAAACAATATGCAAAACACACTTCGTCTCGGCTTTGCCGATGCCATCATTACTCCCCACCACCCCGAATACACCTACCTCGACGGCTACGGTTTTCGCCTTTCCCCTGCTACTGAGGGTGTGCGCGACGACCTGCACGCAAAGGTGTGCGCCATGGCCCAAGGTGATAAAATCTTTTTGCTCTTCTCACTTGACATCATCGGTTTGCGCGAGGACACCTACCGCTTGGTCACCTCGCAAATCAGCGACTTGACGGGCGTTGCGCGTGAGGATATGGCACTCTCTTGTATTCACACACACGCCGCTCCCGCTTCCGGAATTTTAGATGAGCTCCCCATCGACACCGACTATTTTGCGTGGATGGGCGAGGTTTGCGGTCGTGCGGCTCTCCGCACCATCGAACGTGCCTGCCCCGTGAGCGCATCCTTTGCCATTTTGCCCGAAACACTGCAAACAAGCCATAACCGCCGAGAAGGACGCGACCCCATCGATCGCTCCATTCGCGCAGTCGCTTTTCACGACGAGAACGGCAAACTCCGCGGTGTCATCACATCCGCCGCTTGCCACGCCGTTGTCAATACCGCATATTCGATTTCCGCCGACTGGTTGGCAGAGCTCAATAAACTTTCCACCGACGAGGTTCCCTACCTCTTCTTGCAAGGTCGCGGTGCCGATATCAATCCCCAACTCTATCTCAAACTCCCTATCGATGAGATGATCACACGTTTGGGAAGCGAATTATCGATACCCGTTGCACAGTTTTCAGCCAATGCACCGCAAGGAAAAGCCCTTGCAGGAGAGTTAAACCGACACTACGAAATCGTCCGCATCCCAATGAAAGAAATGACCGATCTCGCGACCATCAAAGAGGAGATCGCACGTCAATCCGAAGCTTACTGTGCCATCTCCCCCGATGATATTCAAAAGCATTTTGTTCTGCGTCAACTGCAGTGGTACCGCCATATGGCAAAGATGATTGAGGACGGTGAGGACTTTGCCCTGCATGTTCCCCTCCAAGCACTCTCTATCGGCAAAGAATGCGTATTCTTGTTTGTTCCCTTTGAGCTCTTGACCCTCACGGGCAACAAACTCGAAGAAATGTTCGCAAAGGTTGGATTTGCACGCGAAACGATATACGTGTGCGGATATTCCAATATGACTGAGGGTTATCTTGCCCCCGTTGAGGAGTTCGCCTTTGGCGGATATGAGGTGGCAGGTGCCGCACATTGGTATAACATTCCCGAGGCGTCGCCCGAGAGTGAACCTGCCGTGCTCGATTGGTTCCGCAAAATCAGCGAAGAATTCAAATAATCCGTTTATTATATAAAACACCCCGTGCCCGTCGTTTTCGACGGGCACGGGGCTTTTATGCGTTTGCACGCTTCTAATCAATAATGGTAGTATTCAAATACAACCGAAAGACCGCCTTGGGTCAAAACGAATGTATCGGATTGCAGGAATGCAGCATAGATTGCCGCGTGATCGGGATTGCCCATGGGATTAAACTGTGCATTTGTCAAATCATACATATTTGTACCGTCGGTATAGAGAGTGTATGCCGTTCCGTCTGCACCGAAAACAGTGAAGAAAGGAGGCATGTTACCCGATTGCAATGCAGAGTATTGAGAAATTTGCAGAATAGCTCCCCATTGTGCATTGTCAGCGGATTGTGTGCGGTCCATACCCTTGCCATCTACAAAGATAGAGCCTTGTGCACCGATACCGGTGATAATATCTGCAGCGCTGCTACCGTTTGCCATAATAGCACCAACAATGTTCATTTGACCGTTTGCATCAACAAATGTGCCAAGACCATTTTGTTGCAAAAGTACGCCAAGACCCTTGATTTGACCAACGATAGAGGTTGCGTTAACTGCGGTGAACCAAATTTCTTGACCGCTGAGGTGCGTTTCGAGCTCGCCACCGGTTACGTTAACAACGGGATGGAGATTTTCATTCCAAACACTTTGTGCGATGATAACGGGACCGCCGCAACCGTTGACATAAGAGTCGATCATGTTAAACGTGGAGTCACCCCAAATAAATGCTGCGTTTTGGTAAGAGTCGTAACACTTGGAGTTGGAAACGGTAAGAGTGGTTGAATATTCGGTGAAGTAGGTAATAAAGTAAGAGTTACCGATTACGTTGTTCATTGTGGTGTTTGCACCAAAGGAAGATTTGAAGAAGATCAAACCGCCTGCGGATGCAAGATTTTCGGTTGCATCGATCAAGTTATCTCTTGCGGAGTTACCAATAAGAGACATGTTGTTGATGGTAACGTTAACAACCTCTTCGGTTCTTCCCTCTGTAACGAGGATGCGGAACAGAGCCGCGTTGGAGAAGTCAACGCCGTAGTCTCTGCCGGAGTCCTTGCCGAATACAGCAGGAGAAGGGACGAGCGGGAAGTTCTTGGTATCCAATGTAAAGAAGTTACCTTCCATTGCAAAATCACCGGCACCGCGACGTTCGTAAATAAAGGTTCCATCTACCAGATATCTGGTGCCTGCGGGAATAATGGTTTCTGCACCGGTGGTGCTGTTTTTGTAAACAACGGGAGCGGTGGTTGTGTAGAAGAAGCTTGCGGGAACATCATCGGAACTCAGGTGAATGTTCTTGTGCAGAACGATACCGGAAATAGCGAGATTTGCAATACCCTTTTCAAGCTTGAGGTCTGTCCAAGCGGGATTGTAATTGTCAATAGCAGCCAGTTGCCATGCTTCGTAAATGTTGTAAGCATTGATAATCTTTGCTTCAAGAACAACAGGCTTGATGTCAGATTCTACGTAATAGTATTTGCTGTCGGGCATTACAGAGATCTTTACTTGCTTGCCTGCAGCATCAGCGGTAAATTGATATGTGCCCTTGTAAACGTTAACGGTTGCAAGCAGAACGCTACCGTCATAGTATTCTACAAGATTGCCACCCTTTGCCTTTTTGGTCAATTCAACGTAAGCATCGCCATCCTTAACGCTCAAAACAACGTCGCCAAAGAAATCCTTAACAGAAACAGGCTCCATAGCATCGTCATCCCAAACGGAGAAGAAAGGATTGAGCTTAAATTCGCCTTGGGTACCGATTACATACAGCTGAGCGCCAATAGCAAACTGCGATTGGAAGCCGGCTTGACCGTAAGAAAGCGTACCTGCGGATTTGTTAGCGGAATCAAAGTAAACAAGCTCAGAGGGCTTTGCAAATTCAACTACTTCGAGGGTCACTTCAGGGGTGGTCTCCTCGGGAGTAGTAGGCTCAGTCTCCTCGGGAGTGGTGGGTTCAGTCTCTTCAGGAGTAGTAGGCTCAGTCTCCTCGGGAGTGGTGGGCTCAGTCTCTTCGGGAGTGGTGGGCTCAGTCTCTTCGGGAGTGGTAGGTTCAGTCTCCTCGGGAGTAGTAGGCTCAGTCTCTTCGGGAGTAGTGGGCTCGGTCTCCTCGGGAGTAGTAGGTTCAGTCTCTTCGGGAGTGGTGGGTTCGGTTACTTCGGGAGTGGTTGCCTCGGGATCAGCTTCCACAACCTTAATTGTAATCTTTACTTCTTGCTTTACGTTCAAGTTGGGGTCTTGGAAAGAAATAGTAACTTCCTTTTCGCCAACCTCTGCGGTAATGTCCGCATCATAAGCAATGGTAAGTTCTGCTGCGGTATAGGTCTTGTTCAGGGTTTCGTCATTGTACTTTACAATGGCCTGAATGTTGGAAAAATCAACTTCCTCACCTACAACATACTCGGCTTTGTAGGAATTGGGATCGATGATAAAGGACTCAAGCTTAAGCGAGCCGCCGAGTTGGTTCAAAAGGTCGCACGCAACAAAGGAAAACATCATTGCAAGCGTTAAAATTGCTGCTAAAAATCTGGTTGAATTCTTGATTGTCATTTTGGGGTTCCTCCTTAAATAAATTTTAGGATTGTTTTTGGTGAAAACCATGATTGACCTCTTTGAGGACGCACGTAAGATTATCTTTCCCACCTCATTTCTTTAGTTGCCATTATCAAAGACTGAAAAGTCCAAGTTACATTTTAAACAGTTGCCGTAAAGCAATTGCGTTTAGACACTCCAAATTTTAATTTGAGTTTGTATATTGGAGCCGTCGGTAGCTAAAATGGTTACAATAATACTTCTTTTTGCCTTTAAAAACACAAACGTCTTTGTTGTTTCGTCAAAGTATACGTTTTCGTTTTCTTCAAACAAAAATGTGATTTTCGTGTCATCAGCCAAGTGAGGTAAAACCTCGTAGTTTAAGCGCACAACGTTGGGGTTTGCGGCAAGGCTCTCGGGGTCCTTTGTGTATGCCTCCGCCCCTTTGGTAAACTTAAAATAAAATTCGGGAATTTCCACGTCGGGTGGCAGTTTTTTTGCAGTATAAGTTACGGGATTTTCGTTCAAAACGGTAATGCTTTCGCATTTAATTTCTTGAACGTATTCTACGTGGTCGAATTCTTTAATCTTTAATCCAAAAAAGTTAACAACTGCAATGGATGCAATGTAAACAACAAGGATGACGATAACTATTGCTTTTTTCATTATTGCTTCTCCTTGTAAAATGCTTTGATTTTGGAAAGATATGTGAATACCTTAAACACAGCCAAGCAAATTGCAACAATTGCAAGCTTCAACCAAATGCCCGTATCATTACGGGAAGAAAGAAAGAACGCAATCGCAAATACAATTGCCGAAAACAGAATGGCACTCACGCCCGATCCGGTTTCGTTGGGGTTGTTTGCTTGCTCGTTAAAGGTTGCATATTGCTCGTATTGCGGATTCATAATATCGCTCTCGGCACTTGAAAACAAATGCGCGATATACACACCGTAGATCATAACACCCATCAGAATCGCATCGCTTTGCGCAAGACCTGCTTCAATGGCGAAAACGTTTACGGTAAATACCAAACCAACCAATGCAATGATCATCGGAAAAATCAGTTTGGAGAACAACAGTGTTGCATACGGTGTGGGTTGAACCTTGTTCAAATAGGAGCTGGAGCCATCGCGGCTGTAAACCGATGCAATGTCGATATTGGTCATCAGCATGATCAAAAGAATGATGACGATGTTAAAGCAAATGGTCATCTGCGTTCCGATAAAACGCGTATCCATAGCGGAGTAAAGCTTGTTGAGCAGATAAATCGCCATGGGCATAATCACAACCAGTATGCCGCCCAACTTAATGAACGCATTGGAGCGTACACCGATAACAAACTCTTTTTTAATGGCGGAAACAGCCGTGGGAAGCTTATAATTCTTGCGCCATTTGATGCTATCCTTCTTTTTAAACTCAAAAGGAGTGGATGCCATGCGGCAGAACAGCGGCTTGGAGCACAATAGGCACATGAGCAGCAAGCCAATGCCGAGAGCCACGGTCATCAACAAGGTTCTTACGGTTCCGGAGTGGAAAATAACGCTGGAAAGTCCTACGGTTCTACCGACAATAAGCTCGGTGAACTCGTAAATCGGGGCAAACGTTTTTACATACCCATCTAAAAAGGCTTGAATTTGCCAATAGGTATCGCCCCAGGTTTCAATAAAGTTGATATTTTCGGGGAGCAATCCAATCAGCCACCACACCAGCAAAATCGCCCCACCGCCAAGTGCCGAGTACAACAGATATTGCAGCACTTTAACGCGATTGAGGAAAATATAGATAAACATTGCCGGAATGGAAAGCAATGCCGCCAGCAAAACGGGAATGCTCGATATCAAAACAAACATCAAAACCAACCAAGGATAATACAAAAGTCCCTTGGGGTCACTCAAACCATACCCTCTTACAATAAGACCATACGCAATGAACATGGGAATGGTGAACATAAAGTTCTTTCTAAACTCATAAACGTAATAGGTTACAAGCTTGGAAAGGAATACCAACGAGGGAGTTGCGGGGAATGTAAGCAGAACAGTGTTGTCTTTTGAAAAATAGAGCGATTTTACAAGCCCTATTGTGTCGGTTATCAGAGAAAGCAGCAGCATTACGCCAAACGCCAACGAAATGACCGAAACGGGAATATCGTGAACGAGCGAAAACAAGCCAAGCAGCTTAATAAAGTGAAAAATGACCGCAATAATTGCCGTGATAGCCGCAAACTCAATAAAAAGCCACGTCGTCTTAAAGACCAGCTGTCTTTTGGAGCGCAGATATCCAAGATCCATTTTTTCCTTGAGCTGCATCTTGACAAGTGTAACGAGTGCTCGCCACCCCTCAAGAAAGGATGTGATGAATCCATCCTTTTTCAGCTTTGTTTTTGTCATACCGTTTCTCCTTTAAGAGCTTCTCTTTCTGCTGCTTCTTTTACAGAAACGGGAGACTGTGTATTGCCATCGATCATACCCATGTAGAATTGTTCAAGCGGAATACCGCTCTCTCTGATTTCCGTGATCGTCTTGGTGCACAGAATTTGTCCGCGGCGAATGATCGCGATGCGGTCGCAAATGTTTTCTACAACGTCGATGATATGGCTGGAGAAGAATACGATGTTGCCGCGAGATGCGTGCTCCTTCATACACTCCTTAACCTGAAAGATCGATTCGGGGTCAAGACCGGTCAGAGGCTCGTCCAAAATCCAAATTTTGGGATTGTGAACAAGTGCCGACATAATCGTAATTTTTTGCTTCATTCCGTGCGAGTAGGTCTTCATCGGGTTATCAATCGCCGTTTCCAACCGGAATCTTTTAACGTACTCTGCAATGCGCTCGTCGCGATCCTTGCGAGCAACGTTATAAAGGTCTGCAATGTAGTTGATGTATTCTCTACCCGTCAGGTTTTCGTAAAGTGCGTAATGGTCGGGAACAAAGCCAATTTGCATCTTTGCTTCTACCGATTGCTTGTCCACGTCATATCCTGAAACCTCGATTTGTCCAGAGGTGATGGTTTGGATGCCGACAATAGACTTGATAATGGTGGATTTACCTGCGCCGTTGGGGCCAAGGAAGCCGAAAATTTGACCGCCGTCGATTTCGAGGTTTGCCTTATATACCGCATATACGTCGCTTGTGGAATATCTCTTGGAGAAATCACGAAGGATCAGCTTGCCTTCGTTTTGGGGATTCATGGGTTCTTGCATACTTCTACCTGCAAGCTGTGCCTCAAGCGCCAATCTATCGGCCTTGATCTTGCGGTTCCTTTCCGTAATAATTTCGTACGTATCGGTGATTTCAAATACCTGCTCGTAGAGGAACCACATAGCAAACGAAAGCGCTACGTAGACCAAGAAATAGAGCGATTGATATACGGGGTATATCAACATGGTCAAATCACCCAATTGGAATTCAAATGTGATCTTTCGCAAATCCTCTGCCCACTCGCCGAGCTTCTCTGCAATAAAGTTGGAGTTGATGAAGAAGAAGTCAACCGAGTGTCCTTGCGCGGTCAGCCAAGGATTCATAAATAAAACAAGCAGATAGTAACCAAAGAATGCCACCAAGGAATAGATGAATTGCTTCATTTTGGGGCGATTGAAGAGCTGCAAGCTCATCAAAAGCAGGGGGAGGAGCATTGCCATGTAGTGGTTCGACCAAAACTGAAGCGAAGCTGCCTCAAGCCAATTGACGTCATCACCAAGGTTAGGCATGATCATTGCAAAGAACGCACCGAGCACGTTGATGAAAATGGTGAAGTAATAAAGTCTTTCCATTTTGAAGATCAACACGAGCGGAATGATGAACATTGCCGTGTTGCAAAGGTGCAAGGGCCAGTTTTGCAGATTGACAAAGACCGAGAAATCGTAATTGTAGCAGAAGGTGATCATGGTTGCCATGCTGATATAAAGCAGGGCAAATCTTCTTTGCTCGTACTCGCGCTTTGCAAAGAGAAAATGTACGGCAACCGCAAACAAAATGGAGCCGTAAAGAACAATGCGGTGAGCGGTTGTAAAATCGTTCAAAATGATGGAGTCGTCACCGTAACCGAAAACAGCCTGCGGTAACCAGTGCGGCAGAGAGATCACCAACATGCCAACAAAAACAGCAACCGATGCAAAGGCGTTCTTCAAACGAGCTTTGATACCAACGTGTCTGTTTGCAATCGCCTCACAGGGCTTTACAATTTGGAACACCGCCAAGCCAAGTCCCACACCAAGCTCAAGTGCAAAAATGAGCAGTCGATAATGGAAACCGTCTGCCAAATCCCCATCCATTGCGCGATTGAGAATGGGCAATGCGGCGATAGAACCTGCATAAACAACGGCAGCAACGTAACGCACAATAGGC
>JAFYRH010000118.1 GCA_017559555.1 Clostridia bacterium | reverse complement strand
GCCATTGTTGATAAATACAGATTGACCTAACATCTTTTAAAACACAAAAAGGCACCCACGCGTTCTTCGCGTGGGTGCTGATTTTTATTTTCGCAAAAGAGAAATTGCCTCGCGGATTTCACCAATGGAATATCCGTAACGGGAAAGACTTGCAATCATGCGGCGATGCTCATCGGCATCGGTTGGTACTTCCCCGTAATGTTTTTTGATGAGAGTAGCACAGTTCTCGGAGAAATCAACCTCCTGCAACAATTCAAAAAGCCCTTGCATCGTTTCGTGTGCGTATCCCTTAGTCCAAAGATGTGCGCTGATACGTTTGGAGCCCCAAAGCTTACGCAAACACTTTTCAACCTCTCGCTTCATATCACGTTCCTCGTTGATAAGTCCATAGCCTGCAAGGCGTTCTGCCGCCTCTGCGGCAACCTCACGTCTATACCCTTTGCCAACAAGCTTGCGTGTGAGTGCTTGCACCGAGTTAGCACCGTAAGAAAGCAGGCTCTCGCCGCTACGCAAGGCGCGGCAAAGCTCGGCGGCTTCTTCAATTTGTTCGTAAACCTCTTCGGTGATAGGCCCGCGTGTTAAATTGAATTCACAGTACTGCTCGGTTGTAATTACAAGACTTTTTTGCTCTTGGTGTTCCCCGTTTTCCAAAAGCAATTGCACAAGCATCTCCGCACCTTCGTGTTGTGCACGCAAAGCGCGAATAGTGATCCTCAATGGATTTGCGACGCCAAAAGAAACTTGATCAATCGTCATTATTCGTCATCGGAGAGGCGAAGATCGAATTCGTCATCGTCATCCTCATCAACCTCAAAATCTTGATCCATATTCATTTTGGCTTGCTCGCTCATTTGGCGAACCTTATCTTCGATTTCTTTCATCAAATCGGGAGTGTTTTCGATAAGCTTGCGGACGTTATCCTTGCCCTGGCCGATTCGCTCGCCGTTGTAAGAGAACCAAGAACCGCTCTTTTTGATGATGTCGAGCGCGATTGCAAAGTCGATGATCTCGCCCGAAAGAGAAATACCCTTGCCGTAGAGAATATCGAATTCGGCTACGCGGAAAGGAGGAGCGACCTTGTTTTTAACGATCTTACACTTGACGTGGTTGCCGTAAACGTCGTTGCCGTCTTTGAGTTGCTCGGTTTTGCGAATGTCGATACGAACAGATGCAAAGAACTTGAGTGCGCGTCCGCCGGGGGTGGTTTCGGGGTTGCCGTAAATAACACCGACTTTTTCGCGAATTTGGTTGATGAAAACAACTACGCAGTTGCTTTTGGAAATAACACCGGAGAGCTTGCGCATTGCCTGCGACATCATTCTTGCTTGTACGCCAACCATCGATTGACCCATATCGCCTTCGATCTCTTGACGAGGAACGAGAGCCGCTACCGAGTCGATAACAATAGCATCGACTGCACCGGAGCGAGCGAGTGCTTCACAAATTTCGAGGGCATCTTCTCCGCAGTCGGGCTGCGAAACAAGAAGCTCGTTGATATCAACGCCGAGTGCCTTTGCATAAACGGGATCGAGTGCGTGCTCGGCATCAATAAATGCCGCGGTGCCGCCCGACTTTTGTACTTCTGCCAAAATGTGCAAAGCAACGGTTGTTTTACCGGAAGATTCAGGGCCAAAGATCTCTACAATACGTCCGCGCGGAACGCCGCCAATACCAAGAGCGAGGTCAAGGGAAAGAGAGCCGGTGTGAATCGCCTGCACTTCCATGTGGGAGTTTTCTCCCAATTTCATAATAGAACCTGCGCCAAAATCGCGCTCGATTTGTGTCATTGCGGTTTTGAGGGCTTGCAATTTGCCTTGTGCATCAAGTCCTGCGGGAACGCTCAATTTTGTCTTCTTCGTAGCTGCCATAATACTTCCTTTCACGCGGTCGGATAATACCGCCGCTTTCCTTTTATTTTTTCTGCCCCTATTATACTCCATTTTTGGAAGCTTGTCAAGCCCTTTTTGGAATATATTTTTCCGTTTCTGGTATTTTATTTGGCATTTTTTTATTTTTGAGCATTTTTTAATTGGCAAAAGTTCCGAAAAAGAGAGGCGCGGAGTTTGTGGGAGAACTTCTTGAAAGAAGTTCCCCCACGCCACTTCAAGAACTTTTTCACAACAAATATCTAAACAAATTT
>JAFYRH010000117.1 GCA_017559555.1 Clostridia bacterium | reverse complement strand
GGTTGGCTCAACGAGCTCGCATTCGTTCCCGCAGACTACAACAAGAATGCAATGGTTGACGAATGGTCCGGTGACTACGGTTGTGGCGTTAAGTACTTCTCTCAAGACTCCGTTATCAAGCTTGCTCCCGCAGCAGGCATCGAGCTCGACGAGAATGCATCCCCCGCTGAAAAACTCAAGGCAGTTCAAAAGCTGATGGCTGAGGGCGACGAAAGAGCTAAGAAGATCTATGAGACCATTGGTGTTTACTTCGGCTATGCAGTTGCTTACTACGCACTCTTCTATGATATTAAGCACGTTCTCTTGATGGGTCGTGTTTCCTCCGGTGAGGGCGGAAACATCCTCTTCCAAAACGCGCAACAAGTTCTCGCAGTTGAGTTCCCCGAACTCGCAGAAAAGATCACCATCCATCTGCCCGACGAAAGCAGCCGCCGCGTTGGTCAATCCATCGCAGCAGCAAGCTTGCCCATGACGAAACTCTCCTAAGACAGTTGCGTATCGATATAGCACCGACGCGATTTGCAAGGTATATCGACAATAGAAAACCCCAAGGGACACCTACCATAAAGCGGGTAGGTGTCCCTTGGCGTTTTTGTTGATTGGTTTGGATGCGAGGATAAATTGCAGTAAAATCAAAATCTAATTTCGAAGGATATTTCAACAGAAAATTTATTCCATAACGTAGGACGAAGTCTCGCGGCTTGTGCCTGCCCGAGCCTTTCTGTATTGCAGTTTGGTGATCTCCTGATATCTGACATCGGATCTGCCGCTGATGGAATATTTGTCAAGATTTTCGCTCAGCTCGCCGCTGTCGGATGCGCCCGCAATGTCGATGGTGTATACTCGCTCGGGGCTGCAATAGAATGATTCCTTCCAAATCGTTCCGCCGCCGCGTTTTAACTCAACATCATGAGTACCGCAGGGAACGAAAATCTCATAGGGAGTCCGGCGGTAGCTTATCATCATTTTGTTTTCCTCGCCGTCAATAACGATATGACCCATATATATGTTGTCGGCAGGTGCGCCGCCGTCTATGTAAATTATACCCATCGTGGCGTTAGGACTAATCTTCTCTTCAAACTCGTCCATCTTTTTCTTATTTGCTGCTTCCTTTGCATTGTATTCAGCCTGGATGCTGACTGCCTTTTGGTATTCGGGTGACTGTTTAAGCTTTTTAAACGACTTCAGCTTTGCACTGACTACAATGTTTTTGACAATCAGCACAATCAAGGTTGCCACGGGCAGAACACCAAGGCTCGCTATGAGCCAATGGGTGATAGTGTCCTTTTGGGACGTAGGCATGGTGTCGTAATTCGGGAAAATTCCGTCCATAACAGCAGCGAGGATCAAGGTAAAAACAAGATTTATCCCTAAAGCGATCAGAACGGCTTTAACTATATCACCGACCTCCCACCTCGTATCCTTTGGCTCAGGATATTTGTCAAGTGCGTGAGGGTTTTTACCAAGAGTTGACTTCAGTTCGTTTTCGAGTGCGGTTTTTTTTGATGAAAAACTTTTTTCGTATTTGTCAAGTTCTATAAATGGCATATGTCCATCTCCTTTCCTGATATAATTTAATTATACACGCGAAAATATAATTTGTCAACACATTTTTTAAAGCCAAAAATGCAGAAAACGGTGCGAACCCATGCGTTTGCAGTGCGTAACCCGTACGGGAATTTGTCACACCTCACAAGGCTTCCGCCGCAGAAGCGGCGTGCCAATGTTGCGAGCCCAATTCGGCGCGCGAGCGCACTGAGTGGGTTCTTGCGCGGAGCGCATCAGCAAAACAAAAAGCACTCGGGTGCCTTTTGTTATGCAATGGGAAACTTTTTCAACAAAATAGGCGTTTCTTTTTTGTGCCCTTAACAAAACATTCACAAACTCTTCACTTACCTGTGATATAATGAAGAAAACCACACTGAAAGGAGCTATAAAATGAAAGGTAAATATAAAGGCAGATTAAAGATTTTTCTTGTTTTCGGACTTCTGTTCTTGATTGTTTCGGTTCTTTTGATGCTCATCTTTTTGGATAGCAAACGAACCTACACCGTACAATTTGACCCCAATGGCGGAACTGTGCTCAGCGGTTCTCTGGAGCAACGTGTTTTGCAAGGTCAGGATGCCGTTCCCCCGTCTGTTGTGATGGAAGGTGCCGTTCTGCGTGGATGGAGCACGTCTTACCGACGCATTACAAGAGACGTTGTAATTGAAGCCGTTTGGGAGTACGAAACCACGGCAGGTATCATCTACACCGAAAGCGAAAACCAAAACTTTACCGAAATTTTGGGCTCCTATCCTCACCTGCGCGGCGAGGTCTACCTTGACGCATACTTCAACGAGAAAAAGGTGCTCGGTATTCTCGATAATGCGTTCTCCAATCAAACCAAAATTACCAAGGTTTATTTATTGGACGGTCTGCTCTCCATTGGCGCCGAAGCCTTTTCGAGCTGTACCGCGCTGACCGAGATCAAAATTCCCGATACGGTTATCCGTGTGGGCGAGGGCGCATTCAGAAACTGCGAAGCTCTCGAAACACTTACCCTTTCCGAGGGCCTTTTGGAAATCGGCTCCCTCGCATTCCTCGATTGCGAAAGCTTGACCGAGCTTGTTTTGCCCGAAAGCGTAACCGTGATTGAAGAAAACGCCTTTTTGGGATGCACCAATCTGGTCATCAAAACCACCGTTCCCCGGGAGGAATGGCCAGAAGGTTGGGCTGATAATTGGTACGGTGATGCAACCGTGGAAGTGATTGAGGTTGAAGAAGAAACCGACGAGAACGAAAAAAACAACAAAAACGATAAAAACGACAAGAACGACAAGAACGATAAGGAGGACTAAAAACCATGCACATGATGCAGATGCTCGGCGGTCTTTCGTTGGTACTCTTTGTGGCGTTGTTTTTGATGTGCTTCTTTCGTGAAAAGCTCCAGCACCCCATTGTAAATCCGTTGTTTATTATTGTTTGTGCGGCGTTCTTCTTTTGTTGGAACTACGCGGCATACGAGCGCGGATGGCTCGAAGACGGCTTTATGACCTTAGAAAATATCAGTCCCTTTATTTGTACTGCCATTTTGGCAACACCTTTTTTGAG
>JAFYRH010000116.1 GCA_017559555.1 Clostridia bacterium | reverse complement strand
TTGGCGTATGCGATAAAACATTCCCCGAACGGGCTAAGAAAGCAGGAAAGAGCATTATTGTTGGCGGTGCCAGCTACGGTCAAGGCTCCTCCCGTGAGCATGCAGCTCTCGTACCCCTTTATTTGGGCGTTCGTGTAGTTATCACCAAGAGCTTTGCACGTATTCACGTTGCAAACCTTATCAACGCAGGCATTATGCCTTTGACCTTTGCAAATGCCGAGGATTACGATAAGGTAACGCAAGGTGATATGCTTTCGATTGATAACGTATGGGCAGGAATGGACTGTGGCAAAATGATTTTGAGAAACGAAACAACCGGTGCTGAAATCCCGCTTGTTTGCGCTTTTACCGAACGTCAAAAAGCAATCCTCAAAGCAGGTAGTCTGCTTGCATATACCAAAGAACAACTCCAATAAGAAAGGAGATATACCAAAATGAGTAAAATTTTGATGAAAACTCCCTTGGTCGAAATGGATGGCGATGAAATGACACGAATCCTTTGGCAAATGATTAAGGATGAGCTTCTTTTGCCTTTTATCGACCTAAAAACCGAATATTACGATCTCGGCTTGACCGAACGTGAAAAGACCAAGGATCAAGTTACGTTTGATTCTGCTTATGCAACACAAAAATATGGCGTTGCTGTTAAATGTGCAACCATTACGCCTAACAAGCAACGTGTAGAAGAATACAACCTCTCTGAGATGTGGAAGAGCCCCAACGGTACCATTCGTGCTATTCTTGACGGAACCGTTTTCCGTGCTCCCATTCTCATTGATTCTATTCGCCCTGCGGTTCGCAACTGGAAAAAGCCTATTACGATTGCTCGTCACGCTTACGGTGATATCTATAAGGCAACCGAATACCGCGTTCCCGCAGAGGGCAAGGCAGAGCTTGTTTTCACCGACAAAGATGGAAATGAAGCTTTCCGTCAAACGGTGTATGATTTTGAATGTGCAGGTGTTCTGCAAGGAAGTTATAACAAAGATAGCTCTATTCGATCCTTTGCACATTCTTGCTTCCAATATGCGCTCAATACCAAGCAAGATCTTTGGTTTTCCTCAAAGGATACCATTTCCAAGCAATACGACCAAACCTTTAAACTTATCTTCCAAGAAATCTATGATAACGATTATAAAGAAGCATTTGAAGCGGCAGGGATTGAGTATTTCTACACACTCATTGATGATGCGGTAGCACGCGTGATTCGTAGCGAGGGCGGCTTTATTTGGGCTTGCAAGAACTACGATGGCGACGTTATGAGTGATATGGTTTCGACCGCGTTTGGCTCTCTGGCGATGATGACCTCGGTGCTTGTATCCCCTGATGGAAAATATGAGTACGAAGCTGCACACGGCACCGTTACACGCCATTATTACCGTTATCTCAAGGGCGAGGATACCTCCACTAACCCCATGGCAACTATTTATGCTTGGAGTGGCGCTCTGCGCAAGAGAGGCGAACTTGATGAACTTCCCGAGCTCGTATCCTTTGCCGATAAGCTCGAAGAGGCTTGCATTGATACACTCAACCAAGGAGTTATGACAAAAGACCTTGTCGGTCTCGTTGTTGAGGGAACGCAAACAAAAGCGGTCAATTCCATTGATTTCATCAAAGCTATTCGCACAAACCTTGAAAAGAAACTTTAAACAAAGAAATCCGATGTCTTTTTTTGACATCGGATTTCTTTGTTTTTATTCGATTATTTTATCATTGTGAACAGTACCTTTATCATCATTAAAAACAACGCGCTTTTTGCCGTTTTCCATAAGAGTGATACCGGCGCCGATAAAGCTGTTTCCGTTTTCTTTGTCAAATATTGGCCTAGAACCGATAACCGCATTACAAGGCTGTCCTTGGCTATCAAAACGATCTCCGGGTTTGACAATTTCAACACAGTGGTAGTGACCGAAAAGGAGTAGATCGGGTTTGATAAAATCACGCATCAGTTGTGTCCATTCGGCATAAAGCTCTTGCTCGATATCAAAAGGGGATTCGTTGATGTGCGTGAAGGGAATGTGCGATATCACCAGCTTATGAGTAACACCATCCGCGTTATATTCGCGGTCCCTGTTTTCGATTACTTGCTTGATGTATTCTGTTTCAGTAAGTCTGAATTGATGAAAACAAACGGTTCCGCCGTATTCGGGATGCTCGTCGCGTTTGTCCTCACCACAATCCAAGAGAAGTCCCCAAATACATCCTACGCGGAAAGAATAATAGGTTTTCCCATTCATAGTAGGGATGTAATTTGGCATCTCCTCGGCGTGTATGCCGCGTGTGTCGTGATTTCCACGTGTAAAAACAACCGGGCATTGACCGTGTGTGATTCCCGACGCGATCTCGCAAATAGCATTGAAGTTTTTGATGTCACCGCTATGATTGGGAATATCTCCGTTGAGAACTAGCAAATCAAGTTCTTCTCCGAAAAATTGACCTGCCGCAATCGGTTCTTTTGTAAGATTGTGCGCATCCGCAATGTGATAGATGTGAATATCACCTTTGGTGGGAACAGGATTGAATTTTACGGTAAGCTCACGTTCGTTCTCACTTGTGGGGAAGTAGGGTTTGCGCTCAATCATCTTTTTATAAACGACTGTATATTCTTTCGCTTCATCAAGCACTTTCATCGGCAGTTCTACTTTATGCATATTGGTGTTGGAGCGCAGAATACCGTTACAGTCGTCATAGTAGATTTTATCGGCAACCTTTACCCACATAATGACTTCTGCATCAAAGGGAACAAAAATGTGATAGTTACTTCCAACAGCAAACACCGTTGGATAGGTAAGC
>JAFYRH010000115.1 GCA_017559555.1 Clostridia bacterium | reverse complement strand
GTAACCCTTGCGAGCATCGGGCTCGGTGCGAATAGGCTCCATCTGACCTCCACAGGTATTGGCGCGGTCACCGGGATTGATATCCACGTGCAAAGACCAAAGACAAAAAGGGCAGTGATTACGCGAGGTAAAGCCCAAGGGTTCTACCTCTTTTCCGCAATGTGCGCAAATAAAGCCGCTATCGTTTTTGCTAAAGCGTTTTTGTTCCATGCCTTTTCGCCTCCAACACATAATTATCTATTTTAATATTAGCATAAAATTATAAAAAAGTCAAGCAACAAAGCCAAAACTATGCAATTTTTTATACATAAAAAATTGGAAAAACTTGCAAAAATCCTCTTGACAAAAGCCAAAATATGGATTATAATAGAATTAGAACTATTCTAATTCGCAAAGGGGAACAAAAAATGACAAGACAAAGAGAGCTTATCATCAATATTTTAAAGCAATCCGACCGCCACTTGACAGCCGATGAAATTTTCTTTTTGGCAAAACTGAAAATGCCTTCCATCGCTATGGCGACCATTTATAACAACCTCAACGCAATGAACGAGGCAGGCCTTGTTAAGCGTTTGCACATCGACGGTGTTGCCGACTGTTTTGACAAAATCGTTGAGCCCCACGATCACTTGCTCTGCGATAAATGCGGCAAGATTACCGACATCAAGCTTCACTCCCTGACTGATACACTTGAAGCTGAAATCGGTACCCAAATCGAGGATTACGAACTTACTGTGCACTACGTTTGCTCCGAGTGTCGCACAGGTACACGCCGCCGTTGATTTTTATCTCGTGCGAAGCACATATCGAGTGCTTGCGAGCAAGCGCCATATCGAGTGCGTTAGCACATATCGATCGCCGCAGGCGAATATCGACAATCTAAAAAGCGGATTGCAGCAGTTTTTAAAAAGTGCGTTTTTGCACCACGTATATGCAAAAAGACGGGAAAATCAAGTGATTTTCCCGTCTTTTTTTACGTGTTTTTGTTGTTTATTCTTCCAACAGTTTTGCGTTTTGGAATGCAGAAATGATGGTTTCTCTATCGAGCTTTGTGGAGAGATAATGGCGGTCGTTAATGGTGAGAACGGTGTTGCCGTCAACCTCTTCAAGGGGCAGTTCTTTGCCGCCGAGTTCTTCCTCGTAGTAGAGATCGGAAGTCGCAAGAGGCAGGGAGAGCTTGCCCTCGCCCTTGGTGTGCCAAAGAACCACAAAGTTCTTTTCTCTGCGGGTAAAGATGTAGGCACTCATCGTAGCACCTTCGCCGCCGGCACTCTTGATGCAATCATAGGGAACGAGCTCGTATTCGCCCTCTTCGTTGATGAGCAGAATGTGTTCTTGCTCGGTGTTGCGCAGAGCCATTTTTTGCTCAGGGGTGATGAATTGGTGAATGCGTGCTTCTTCCCAGCGGCGCATAACCTCAAAGTTATCCTTGTTACGGGGATGTGCCTCGATGACGTCAAGTCTGGTCAAACGAATGGTAGCAGGGCAATCCCAAGAGTAGGAGAGTGCGTTGCCGTATTCGTACATATCGGGCATCATTTCATCGTAGTAGAGCCACCAACCAAAGTTGAGGCGGGTGAAGTCTTGTGCCATACGAGGTGCTTCCTCAAAGGGATACTCTACAAGCTTTTCCTTAAAGATGGGGGCG
>JAFYRH010000114.1 GCA_017559555.1 Clostridia bacterium | reverse complement strand
GGCAATCTGTTACCGCTTTCGTAAACGGCATTGATTTCCATTTGCGTGGTGGAAAGCTTGTTGCCTGCCACAACAATGGCATCGCTTGTTACAATCAGCTTGGTTACAGCACCGTTGTCGAGAACGTCTACTACGCCGATCGGAACAGAAACTGCCTTTGTTTCCCCACCCTCGGTATAGCTTACCGAAACAGCACTATCGCCCGTAACCAAAACCTTTTCGGTGTCGACCGCGTACTTATCTGCGGGAATGACTTTTGTGGAGCCGTCGTTGTAAACGGCACTGATGATCAAACCGTTCACATCAAAGGTAGAGCCTGTTTGGTACTTAACAGTATAGGGGTTTTGCGTAATGCTGAGGGACTCCATTTTTACGGGAATGAGCTCGATTTTGAAGACCTCGGTCTTGCCCTTGTAGGTGACCTTTACGTCACCGCCAACCGAGTAAAAATCGGGATCGGTAGCAATGCTGAACTTGCCGGACTCGATCGCTTCGGTGTAAGGTACACCGTCCAGCGTGTAGTTTGCCACTACAATAAAATCATCAACCTTGGGCTCTGCCAAGTCGTTTTTGAAATATTTTACGCCATCCTTGAGTTGAATGCTGAGAGACTCCAAAATGGGTTTGGGCTCGGGCTTGCTCAATTCTACAAGCAGTTCTCTGTATGCTTTGTATTCGTTATAGGATTTGAGCGGAATCATAACCACAACTGCGGCAGCCAAAAGAATACCTAAGGTCAGTACGGCTATTTCAATTATTTTTCCGATTCTTCTTGTCATGCCTCGGTACCTCCTTCCGCTTCGTCCTTTACATCTTCGGGCTTGGTCTTCGATTCCTCAACAATCTCTTCGTTTTGGGAGACTTCTTCTGATTCGGTGATTTCGTTTGCGTCGGTATCTGCGTCGGTTGGCTCTTGTGCCTGTTCCTGCTGTTTCGCCTTTTTGCGGCGGATGACTTTACGGAGAATAAAGTATAACCAATAAATGCAAACAACACCTATGATGATATCCAAATCGATAATCGCAAGCTCCCACCAGAGCCAAGGCTCAATAACCGCGCCTACGGTAATTTGCTCTACGTCATCGCTTTCGTTATATTCATTGTTTGCGTAAAGAGGACTCAGGAACATATACAAAACGTGGTGACAAACCTCTTTTACCTGGTTTTGAATACGGTTGGTAGCATCAAAGCCGGTATCAAGTGCGTTGGTTCTCATGCCGAGGTTAATGTCGCCGCCTGCACGAACCGCATCCTCAATGGACATATATTCGCGAGACCAGGAGTCAACGTAGTCGGTAACAACCGTACCGCAGAAGCCAAGCTCATCGCGAATAACACCTTGAATGAGTGCTTCGCTACCGCCCGTCCAAACGTTACCGATTCTGTTATAGGAGGACATGATGCCTACGCATCCGCCGTCTTGAATTGCCTTTTTAAAGGGCTTGAGATAAATTTCGCGCAGAGCTTGCTCGGTGCACCAGGTGTACATAGAGTCGCGCTCGTGCTCGGTTTCGTAAAGAACAAGGTGCTTCAGGTAGCAATACTTACCTGTGTTGGTAAGACCGCGAACCTGCTCTGCAAGCATAGTGCCTGCCAAGAAGCCGTCCTCGGAGAAATACTCGTAGTTACGTCCGCCCCAAGCACTGCGGTGCAGGTTTGCACCAAAGCCGTAGGTACCGTCCATAGCGATACCTTGAACGCCCATTTCTTTACCGTAGTTGATACCAAAGCTGTAAGCCAAGGATTGGTTCCATGTTTGACCGAGAACGGTTGTGCAGGGGAAGCCGGTGCCGCGTTGTGCACCTGCGTTAAAGGAACGTACTTGAGAAGGGCCGTCGTGGTCGGTGAGTTTGGGCTTACCGACGGAGGGGATAGCCGCGTTACCAAAGTTACCTGCGTGAATGAGTTCTACTGCTTCGCTAAAGGTGATTTGGCTCAAGATAACATCCCAAAGAGGATGGTTGTAATCGGAACCGAGGAGCAAGCCGAGTTCGGTGGGCTTACCGTTTTTGTAAACCAAAGCATTGCCGCTGGTGTTATATACAACACCGTCGTATTCAACGCGACCTGCACTTTGACCCCATACAACAGACTCGTTGTTAACGGGGTTACCGAAAATGTTGGTTGTGGCGTTGTCCCAATCGCTTGCCGCATCCTTGGTGTATTGGTTGTGTTCTTTTACGTTGTC
>JAFYRH010000113.1 GCA_017559555.1 Clostridia bacterium | reverse complement strand
TGTTGCACGGTGCCCCCGGGGCTTTATACAGTCAATTAGCAATGACCGCAGCAGCAGGAAAGCAGAATGATAGCAATGATGATCAACCAAAGAGTGCTGTTTTCAAAGAGATTGCAAAAGCAGTTATTCATAATCGTTCCTCCAAAAAATCGCTTGGGGAGCAGGCATCTCTGCTCCTCTGTTATCATATTATGACGAAGGTGGAAAAATGTGAAAGAAAACTGTCGTTTTTTAGGTGGATTTTACGGAAATTTTTCTCTCATTTGGCGTTTTGGGGAGGCGTTTGTGAACGAATCTTGAAAAAGGATTGAAAATTTATATATAAGGAAGAAAAATATGCACAAAAATCCAAAAAAGTATAGACAAACGAGATAACTTATGCTATAATAAATTGTCTACGATTAAACTCGCGCGCGTGTGCATACGCGTAAGAGCGCATATGAGCGTGTAAGGAGGATCCTATGTATCAATTTCCCATCGGTGTAGTCGTTGAATCTTTTCGCAAAGAGATTCACGAGGCCATCAAAGAGGCGAGCAAGCTCGGTCTTGACGGTATCCAAATGTATGGCACAAGAGGCGACTTTGTTCCCGAAAAATTCACGGCTGAACGCCGTCGCGAGCTTTTGAATTTTGCAAAAGACAATGGCGTTAAATTTTCTGCCATTTGCGGCGATTTCGGTCACGGCTTTATGAGTGCCGAATCGAACAAGATCTACGTAGAACGCTCCAAGCGCGTTGTTGATCTTGCTTTGGAAATGGAAACAAACATTATCACTACCCATATCGGTGTAGTTCCCGAGGATAAGAATTGCGAACGTTACAAAATCATGCAAGAGGCTTGCCACGAGCTGGCACAGTATGCAGATAGCGTAAATGCTCACTTTGCAGTTGAGACAGGTCCTGAAACTTCTGCAGTTCTCGGTGATTTCCTCGATTCTCTCGGCTCTTGCGGCGTTGGTGTTAACCTCGACCCCGCAAACCTTGTAATGGTCACGGGAGATGATCCCGCAAAGGCCGTTCACCGTTTGAAAAAGTACATCGTTCATACTCACGCAAAAGACGGTGTCATGCTCAAACGTACCAATCCCGAATATATCTATCGGGTCATTCCCATGCCCGAAGATATGGCAGGCATCACCGCTTTCCGCGAAACTCCCCTGGGAGAGGGAAGTGTTGATTTTGTAGCCTACCTCAAAGCACTTGAGGATATTGGCTATCGCGGCTTCCTCACCATCGAGCGTGAAGCCGGTGCAACCCCTGCCGATGATATAACCCTCGCAGCAAATTATTTGAGAAAAATAATAAAGGAGAACTAAAACCATGCAAAAGACCATTGCCATTATCGGATGCGGTAGAATTGCAAATTTTGCACACCTGCCGGCTCTTTCCAAAATGGAAGACGTACGCATCAAATACGCGTGCGACCTGCTTATCGAAAAGGCAAATGCCGTAGTTGAAAAGTACGGCGCAGAACAAGCCATTACCGATTACAAAATCGCGTTGGCTGACCCCGAGGTGCAAACCGTATTCGTTTTGACTCCCAACTACGCGCACTACGTTATTACAATGGATGCGCTCAAGGCAGGCAAAAACGTTATGTGCGAAAAGCCTATCACCGTCAACTATGCACTCTCCAAGGAGATGGCAGACGAGGCTGAAAAGCAGGGCAAGTTGCTCAACATCGGTGTTTGCAACCGTTTCCAAGAGTCTGTTTGCCGTATTGCAGAAATGAACAAGCAAGGCTTGCTCGGTAACATCTACCACGTTTACTGTTCTTTCCGTGCACACCGTAGCATTCCCGGTCTTGGTGGCTCCTTTACCAACAAGGCAGAGTCGGGCGGCGGCGTTCTCATCGACTGGGGCGTACACTACCTCGACCTCATTCTCTACATCCTCGGCGGTGCCGAGCTCAAGAGTGTTAGTGCCAACACCTATTGCGAAATGGCAAAGGATATGAAGGCATATAAGTACACCGGCATGTGGGCAGAAGAAACCAAGAGAATTGAAGACGGCGTTAACGACGTTGACGATTTTGTAACCGGTTTCATCCGCACCAACAAGGCGTCCATCTCCTTTAACGGTGCATGGGCACAAAACATTGCAAAAAGAGATACCTACATCGACTTCCTTGGCGACAAGGGCGGTGTAAGACTTGACTACTGTGGACATTTCACCTACTTTAAGGATGATCTGACCGAAGAACGTCCCGAATTTGATATTCCGGATATGTACTATCGCGAAGATTCTGACTTCCTCGATGCTTGCGAAACCGGCCGCCGCAACCGCAGCCACATCAGCGAGATCCTCGAGAGCGCCAAGCTGCTTGATGCTATTTATCAATCGGCAGAAGAAAAGCGCGAAATTACATTCTAATCCCCAAGAGCGTCTTGGATCATATATCCCCAACAATTATTTTTAATTAAGGAGAAAAACTAATGAAGACAGTAGTTAGAATTTTGGTTTTGTTGCTTGCTGTTGCAATGCTGGTTACTTGCTTTGCAGCCTGCAATAAGAACAACAAAAACAATAACAACAACAAAAAGCCTATCGGCGGTAATACCACCAACAATACTACCGATCTCGGCTATGAAATGCCTGACAAGGTAGACCTTGATGGCTATACCTACCGTGCATACGTTCGTTCCAACGCTTCCACGGGCGACCCCTTTGCTGACGGTAACCCTGCCTTCTATTGCGAAGACTTCTGGATCAATCCCGAAGAGGGTGAACCCGAAGATGCTTTGGCATTTGCGGTTTACCACCGTAACCAAGATATCGAATACGACTATAACGTAAATATCAGACAAATTCCTCAAACCATCAACATGGTACAGGAGCTTGCAAGATATATTCAAAACGGCGATGCGTTCGATTTGACTATTATTTTGGCAAAATCCGCTGCAAGTGCGGCAACCCAAAACCTGCTTTCCGAACTCAAGGGTCTTTCCGATTTGGATTTGACTCATGAGGCATTTGACCAAAACTCCATTAAAGAGCTCTCCATGGGCGGCAAACTCTATTACCTGAGCGGTGATATGAACATTTCCACCTTGGATACCGTTGCTCCTACCGTTATTAACCTCGACCGTTACGAGCAATATGCCGAAGCAATTGTTGAAGAATTTGACGGCGACCAACTTTACGCTGATATTTACAACGTTGTTCGTGCAGGCAAGTGGACAATGGACACTCTGCTGAAGATTGCAGAAAAGGCTTCTGTTGACGCAGATACCGCCGATGGCGTTCTTGGTAGCAACCCCAGTGACGAAATCGGTTACTTCCAATACAACGGCTCCGCAGTTTACTATTTCTACGGTGCAGGCGGACGTATTACCAAAATAAACGATGAAGGCTCTCCCGAGTTCGTTATCAAAGAAATGCAAGATTTGTACGACTACCTCTTTGATAAGTTCCATCCTTCTACCCGTACAACCGCAAAGTATCCCAACGGCTTCTCCGGTGACAGAAAGACACACTTCATTATGAATGCAGATACTCTCTTCACCGATATGACTTTGTGGGACGTTCGTAAGACCCTGTATTCTCAAACCACCTTCAATTACGGTCTGTTGCCTAATCCCGTAAAAGAAGCAGGTGACGATTACAACTCTGTTGTATACTTCTACAACACCGTTCACCTCTGGGCTATCCCCAACAACGTTGAGGATATGGAAACCGCGCAATTGATGTTCAACGTTATGGCTGCTTACTCCAACATTAAGAGAGAAGGCTCCACCATGGACGGTTACTACACCAGAACCTTGAGCTTTACCATCGCTCCCGACCCCAATGCACGTGAAGTTATGGATATCATTAAGAATTCTACCGTTTACGATATCGCACTTCTTTACGACTGGGGTGGATGGGCAACCGAACTTGCCGAGCTGTGGCACAGAAGAGACACCAATAACCACGGTTCTCTCGTAACATTGCTTCCTACTGCTCAAGAGCAGCTTGAAGATACCATCGAGCAATTCAAGAATCCGTCTGAGCTCGGCGAATAATTTAAAAATCAACCAGTATACCAACGCACTCGCTTGGGTGCGTTGGTAATTGCGCAATTATATTCTTTTTAGCAACCCCGTTTATAGCATCCCATACATAACATTCAAGGAGAATGGACTATGAAGAACTCTGTTCGGTTGATTGCTCTCTTGTTAATGTTTGCTTGTTTGCTGGCTTGCATGGTTGCTTGCAATAAGCCGAATGTTGAGAAGAAGCCAACCACAAATAACAATAATAGCAGTAATAACAACAACTCCAATTCCGAAAACGAAACCGGCGTTCCAATGCCTCCCGTAAGAGAATTTGGTACTGCCGATGATCCGTATGTTTACAAAGCACTTGTTCGTACCGGTGACCACACCGTTACCGAGCAAGAACAGCATACCATTGGTAACAACGGTTTTGCGTGCATCGACTTTTGGGTGGATGAAAACGCAAACACCGCAACAGATGCAATTGCTTTGGCGGTTTATTTAAGAAATTCCAGAATACAGGAGCTCTATAAGTGCCGTATTGTGCAAGACCCTCAACAGGGCGATATGACCTCGCAGCTTCGCTTAGCATATATGAATAATGATAAGTATGACCTTACCATCATTCTTGCAAAGTCTGCTGCAAGCGCAGCTACGCAAAATTTGTTGAGCAACCTTAACAATATGCCGTCGTTGGATCTCAGTCATCCTTCCTATGACCAAAAGTCCATCAAAGAGCTCTCGCTCGGCGACTCTTTGTACTACCTCAGTGGAGATATGAACGTTTCCACCTTAGAGGTCTGCGGTCCCACAGTTGTCAATTTGGAACTTTATGAAGACTACGTCGAAGACTTTGTAGAGCTTTTTGATAACAACCCAATGTATGCAGATATTTACAACCTTGTACTGAGCAAAAAATGGACCATTGACACAATGCTGAAAATGGCAACCTCCATCAACGTTGACGTTGACGACTCCGATAGATTGGCGCTTGGCTCACAGCCGGGCGACGTTCTCGGATACTTTGCCTATACGGGTATGGGTATTTACTACTTCTACGGCTCGGGCGGACGCCTGACCGAAATGGATGAAGAGGGAAATCCCGTGCTTGTTATTGAAAAGTACAACGATTTGTTCGATTATCTCTTCGATAAATTCAACACAAAAGAAGGCTCCAATGCAGGTTGGTTGCCAACCGGTTATTCGGGTCCGAGATGGAATATTTATTCTTCGGGTCGTTGCTTGTTTACAGAAATGACTCTGTTTGATATTCGAAGAGATCTTTACACGCAAAAGCCCTTTAAATACGGTATTCTTCCCAATCCTACTTACGAAGAGGGTGCCGACTACAACAGTGTGGTATACTTTTTTAACACCGTTCACCTTTGGGCAATCCCCAACAAGGTAAACAACTCCGAGGTCGCTCAGCAAATGATGAACGTCTTTGCGGCTTACTCCAATTCGGAACTTGAAGATTCCACCATGTACGGCTACTATATGAGAACTCTTTATTTCACAACCGCACCCGATGCGGGCTCCCGTGAAGTAATGGATACTATCAAAAACTCTATGGTTTATGATATTGCATTGCTTTACGACTGGGAAAAGA
>JAFYRH010000112.1 GCA_017559555.1 Clostridia bacterium | reverse complement strand
CTTTTGCCATCTTTATGCCACTCCTTTACTTCTTCTTGTTCGCAATGGTCTTTGCGGGACCTTTACGAGTTCTTGCGTTGGTTTTGGTTCTTTGACCTCTTACGGGCAGACCCTTTCTGTGACGGATACCGCGGTAGCAGTTGATTTCAACCATTCTCTTGATGTTCATTGCAACTTCACGGTGCAAATCACCTTCAACGGTGTAGTTGTTTTCGATTTCGTCACGGAGCTTGGCTACTTCAGTTTCGGTCAGGTCCTTTGCGCGGGTGTCCGGGTTGATGCCGGTCGCTGCAAGGATATCGTTTGCGCTCTTGCGGCCGATACCGTAAATGTAGGTAAGGGCGATTTCTACGCGCTTGTTGTTCGGAATATCAACACCAGCTATACGAGCCATACTGTTTATTCACCTCTCTGTTGATTTTTGCGGTACTTGCGAATTAACCCTGTCTTTGCTTATGCTTGGGGTTTTCGCAAATCACCATGATTTTACCTTTTCTCTTGATGATCTTGCATTTCTCGCAGATCTTCTTAACGGATGGTTTCACCTTCATTGTGTCTCTACCATACCTTTCTTAGTTTATTCTGCAATTATTTTGCTCGCCAGGTAATGCGTCCCTTGGTCAGGTCGTAGACCGAAACCTCAATGGTTACGCGATCGCCGGGCAGAATTCTAATATAGTTCATACGAAGCTTACCCGAAATATGTGCGGTAACAATGTGACCGTTCGGGAGCTTTACTTTGAAGCAAGCGTTGGGCAGTGCCTCAACGACTGTGCCTTCAAACTCGATTACATCTTCTTTTTGTGCCAAAAGAGTGTTCCTCCTAATTCAAATTGATTGTTTGTGTTATCAGAAACCTTTTTCTACTTCGGTCAAGATCAGCACACCGTTGCTTGTTAAAGCCACGGTATTTTCGTAATGTGCCGAAAGACTTCTGTCAGCGGTTTTCACCGTCCAACCGTCGTTCAGTTCAATTACGTCCGCTTTTCCTGCGTTAACCATCGGCTCAATGGCAAGTGTCATACCTGCCGAGAGGCGAATACCTCTGCCGGGAGTGCCGAAGTTGGGAACATCGGGAGCTTCGTGCAAATTTGTGCCGATTCCGTGTCCAACGTAACGCTTTACGGTGCTAAATCCGTTTTGTCGTACCAAAGTATCAATGGCAGAACCAACGTCACCCAAGCGATTGCCTGCTTCCAGTTTTTCAACGCCAGCCCAAAAGCTATCGCGTGTAACTTGAATCAGTTTTTTCGCTTCGTCACTAACGTTCCCTACGGGAATGGTTCTTGCCGAATCACCGACATAGCCACGGTAAATGGCTCCGGTGTCAATTTTAACGATGTCGCCATCCTTTAGGATGCGATTCTTTGCGGGAATGCCGTGAATGACCTCATCATTGATGCTGATGCATGCGCTTGCAGGAAAGCCGTGATACCCCAAAAAGGCAGGGGTTGCACCGCACTTTTCGATGTGCTTGCGAATGGCTTGGTCAATTTCATACGTGCTAATACCCGGTTGGATCATATCTCGGGCGATGAGCAATGCCTCGCCCGTGATACGTCCTGCATCTCTCATGGCGGTGATTTGTGCAGCATTCTTAAGTGTAATCATACTTTACGCCTCTACCGATTTGAGTGCTTGGAAGACGAGTGCGGTGGTATCCGCTACTTCGTCCTGCCCCTCCACTGTAAGAAGCAGACCGCGCTCAGCGTAAAACGCTTTGAGAGGTTCTGTTTCTCTGTGGAAGGTTTCCAATCGTTTTTCTACAGTTTCTGCTACGTCGTCGGCTCTGACATACAAAGCCTCGCCGCATCTGTCACAAACACCCTCTTTTTGGGGAGGATTGTAAACGACGTGATAGGATGAGCCGCAAGAGCAAACTCTGCGTCCGCTCATACGCTCAATGATTTTTTGGTCGGGAACCTCAATGTTGAGTACGGCATCGATGTGTATTTCCATCTTTTCCAATTCCTCTGCTTGAGGAATGGAACGCGGAAAACCATCTAAAAGAAAACCGTTCTCACATTTGTTCTCTGTCACATACTTCTTGATAATTCCGATAACCACGGAATCCGGAACCAGCTGGCCGAGGGCAAGATACTTTTGAGCTTCTTTGCCGAGCTCGGTGTCAGCTTTCACTTCCGCACGGAGGATATCCCCCGTCGCGATAGCGGGAATTTGATATTTTTCGGAAATCTTCACAGCTTGGGTACCTTTACCCGCACCGGGAGCACCCAGTAAAATCAGATTCATAGTTTCCTCCGGTAAACTACCGATCAATCAAGAAAGCCTTTGTAGTTACGCATCGAGAGCTGAGCCTCGAGGTCACGAACGGTCTCAAGAGCTACACCAACAGCGATGAGGAGCGAAGTGCCCGTGAACGCTACACTGGTAAAGCTTGCACCGGGAATCAAGGATACGATTGCGCTAACAATCAGAGGAGCTCCTGCGATAACAACCAGGAAGATTGCGCCCATAAGAGTTACGCGGTTGAGGATCTTCTTGATGAAGGGTGCCATTTCTTGAGGACGGATACCGATGATGGCACCGCCGTTGCTACGAATGTTGTTTGCTACTTCTACAGGATTGAAGGAAATTGCAATGTAGAAGTAAGAGAATGCAACGATAAGAGCGATGAATACGATGATATAAATGGGGGATGTTGCACCCAGCCAGTTAGTTACAAACTTTTCAAAGCCGGTTCCGGGAAGGAATGCTGCGATCGTTGCGGGAATAGATACGATGGAGCTTGCGAAGATAACGGGCATAACGCCTGCCATGTTCATCTTGAGAGGCAGGTTGGTCTTTTGACCACCGTAGGTCTTGCGGCCTACAACCTTCTTTGCATAAATAACCTTGATGCGGCGCTCAGAGTTGGTGAACCAAACGATGAGCACGATTGCAGCCAAAGTCAATGCAATGGAAGCGAGAACGCCTACGATACCGAGAACGAGTTCCCAACCGGTCTTCCATTCGCCGAACTTATCCTTGAGCATGTTAACAGTACCTTGAACAGTACCGGTCATACCGGAGATAATGTTAGCAAACAGGATCATGGAGATACCGTTGCCGATGCCGTGTTCGTTAATCTTTTCTGCCAACCACATGATAAGAGATGCACCTGCGCAGAGGCAAGCGATCATTACAAACCATGCGAATACATAGTTACTATCGCCCTTCTTAACGGTGAGCCAACCCTCGTTCATGCTGAACAGGTTAACGTAACCGTAAGCGGTGATAATGGAAAGTGCAACTGTTACCCAACGGGTTGCTGCGGAAAGTTTCTTTTTGCCATCTTCATCCTTGGAAAGTCTCTCCAAAGCAGGAATTGCGATGGAAAGAAGTTGGATTACGATGGATGCGGTGATATACGGGCTAACAGACAGCGCAAAGAATGTACCTTGGCTGAATGCGCTACCGGACATCAAAGAAAGCATACCAAAAATGCCATCACTGAAGAATGTGGAAAAGCTTTCGATTTGGTCAACGTTGATATAGGGGATGAACAAGTTTGCACCAATGCGGTACAACAAAACAATCGCCAGGGTAAAGAGGATCTTCTTGCGAAGTTCCGGGACTTTCCATGCGTTTACAAACGTTTGAATCATCCTTATACCTCCTCTGCCTTACCGCCTGCTGCCTCGATCTTCTCCTTCGCAGTTGCCGAAAATACGGCTGCCTTTACAGTGAGTTTTTTGGTGAGTTCGCCATTGCCGAGAACCTTGAGACCATCAAGGGGCTTGCGAACGATTCTTGCTGCCAACAGCATTTCGAG
>JAFYRH010000011.1 GCA_017559555.1 Clostridia bacterium | reverse complement strand
TTGAGGTGCAGGAGCTTCGACTTTTTGCTCCTCTGCCTTGGGCGCTTCGGGAATGGGCGTGGGTGCAGGTGTGGAAATGGGTGCAGGAGCAGAAACTGTCTCCTTGGATTCCTCTACGGTCGGCACGCGCGTCTCATTCTTGACAACCTCGGGGGCTTCTTTGGGAAGCATGGGAGGCTGAGATGCAGGACGGGTAGCAAGCGTGGCGTGCATAGTAGAGAGCGCAGAGTTGGAAGCCGCAGGAGTGCTCTCTTTGTTCGCATACAGGTTGCGGTATTCCTCTGCGGTCATGCGCGCCTGCGGTTGCGGTTGGGTGCGATTTTCAAGGTCGTAGGAAAGCTGACGCGATGCCAAGCTTTCGATTTTGCCGTCACGAATGGGGGCATTCGCCTCGGAAACCTTGGGTGCAAACGCACTTTTTGCGGTGCGTGTGCCGAAATTGAGTTGCATCGAGGGGCGCGTAACGTTGCCCTCAAGTGCAGTTCTGACGGTGTAATAAATGGCTTCAAATACTGCTTTTTCGTTGGAGAATTTGACCTCTAACTTTGCAGGGTGCACGTTAACGTCGACACGTGCGGGGTTGATTGTGATGTAAAGCACGCAACACGGGAATTTTTCGGGCGGCATATAAGAGGTATACGCCTGCTCGAGCGCCGCCATTGCGGTCTTGCTCTTTACAAAACGGCCGTTGATAAAGAAGTTTTGATAGTTGCGGTTCGCTTTAAAATTATCGGTTCTGCCGATAAAGCCTTTGACGGCAATACCGTCTTGGTCGCTATTGACCTCGATAAGGCGAGATGCGAACTCTTTGCCAAACACGGCATAGATGGTGTTTTGCAGATTTCCATCCCCTGCGGTTTCCAATTTGAGGTTGCCGTCAACAATGAGGCGGAAAGCGATTTGCGGATTGGAAAGTGCGACTTTTTCGACGTTTGCGGTTACTGCCATTGCCTCGGTGACATCCTTTTTGAGGAACTTACGGCGGGCAGGAACGTTGGCAAACAGATTTTCAACAATAACAGATGTACCGGTGGAGCATCCCTGCTCAGTAATGCTATGAATATTTCCGCCGTGTGCTTCGAGCACCGCTCCAAATTGCGCATCGGCAGTTTTGGAGATGATACGCACATCCGAAACAGACGCAATGGCGGCAAGTGCTTCGCCACGGAAACCGAGGGTGAGGATGCCGTCAAGGTCTTCTGCCACCTTGATTTTGCTCGTTGCGTGGCGGCGGATGGCTACGGGAAGATCCTCGGGTGACATACCGCAACCGTTGTCGGTGACGCGCATAAAGGTCACACCGCCGTTTTGAATTTCAACGGTGATGCGATCCGCTCCTGCGTCAATGGCATTCTCCATCAATTCCTTAATGACAGATGCCGGGCGGTCAACAACCTCGCCTGCCGCTATTAAATTGGCTACCGCAAAGGGCAGAACATTGATCTTTCCCATAAAAATTCCTTTCTTTTGGTATTTTCAAAATAACTTTTTAGCGCTCTGTTTCATATCTTCCCCTCTCACCCACCTTCGGTGGGAGCTCTCCCTCGGGGAGAGCCTTGTGTAAAGATAGCCTCTCCTTGGGGAGAGGTGGCGCGCTTGCGCGACGAAGAGGGGGCAATGTAACGCTACTATACCGATTTATGTTTTTGAAATTACTGCAACCTCTTCTTTAAATCAAAGAGGAAGGTCATACACTCCAAAGGTGAGAGTGTATTGAGGTCAACGGCTTTGAGCTCGTTGATGACTTGTTCGTTGGCGACGTCCTCAAAGGAAATGAGGGTATCGTCTTTGATTTCGGGCTTCTTTTTGCCCTTTGCTCCGGTGTCGACGTCGGCAACCGCGCGAGAAGTTTCTTCTACTGCGGCAAGCACTTCGCGTGCGCGCTTGATGACCTCGTTCGGGAGTCCTGCAAGCTTTGCAACTTCAATGCCGTAGCTATCGTCGGTGGAGCCGCGCACGATCTTACGCAAGAACGTAATGCCGTCTCCCCTCTTTTTTGCGGCAATGTTGTAGTTGACAATGCCGTCGAACTCCTCTTCCATAACGGTGAGCTCGTGATAGTGGGTAGCAAACAAAGTCTTGGCGCCAATCTTGCGGCTGTTGGTGTATTCTACAATGGCACGCGCAATGCTCATACCGTCAAAGGTAGAGGTTCCGCGACCAACTTCGTCGTAAATAATTAGGCTCTTCTTTGTAGCATTCTTGAGGATGTAGGACACCTCGTTCATTTCCAACATAAAGGTGGACTGACCGGATGCCAAATCGTCGGATGCGCCAACACGGGTGAATACCTTGTCCACAATGCCAATGCTTGCCTCTGCCGCCGGAACAAAGGAACCGATTTGCGCCATGACCGTAATGAGGGCAACTTGGCGCATATAGGTCGATTTACCTGCCATATTGGGACCCGTGATGAGCATCAAACGGTTCTTATCGGTATCGAGGTGTGCATCGTTGGGAACAAAATAGGTATCCTTAACAAATTGCTCGACAACCGGATGACGACCGTCCTTAATGATGATCTCATCGCCTTGTGTAATTTCGGGGCGCACGTATTTGTTTTTGGTGGCAACAACCGCCAAGGAGCGGTAAGCATCCAATTCGGCAAGAAGCGCCGCCGTTTTTTGAATGCGAACACTCTGTTCTGCTACAAAGGTACGCACTTGTTGGAAGAGCTCGTACTCAAGCGCCACGGAGCGATCCTTGGCACCGAGAATGGTAGTTTCCATCTCCTTGAGCTCGGGGGTAATGTAACGCTCGCCGTTGGTAAGCGTTTGCTTGCGAATATAATACTCGGGCACTTGGTCCATGAAGGATTTGGAAACCTCAATGTAGTAACCAAACACTCTGTTGTAGCCGATACGAAGCGTACGAATGCCCGTTTTCTCTCTTTCTTCCTCGGCAACCTTTTCAAGCCAAGAATCACCGTCATCCATAATTTCGCGCAAGGAATCGAGTTCTTCACTGTATCCCTTGGCAATCATCTTACCCTCACGAACCGTAAAGGGCGGGTTTTCAACAATAGCGGCAGAAATACGCGCACAAATATCGTCAAGCGTATCGAGTTCCGCATAAATGCGAGAGAGTCCCTCGCTCTTGGTAGTTTCCAAAAGTCTCTTGATTTCGGGGAGCACCATTGCCGTGTTGCAAACGGCACGCAAGTCTTTTGCATTTGCGTTACCGTAAACAATACGGGTAATGAGACGTTCCAAATCTAGCACGTGGGAGAGTTCTTCGCCAAGCTCTTCGCGCAACATGAAGCTTTGACAAAGCTCCTCAACAGCACTCTGACGGCTCTCAATAGCGGCAACGCTAAGCAAGGGCTTTTCCACCCACTTTTTGAGCATACGTGCGCCTGCCGCCGTTTCGGTTTTATCGAGTACCCACAAAAGCGAACCCTTTTTCTCCTTGTTTCGCATAGATTCGGTGAGTTCGAGATTGCGACGGGTGTTGATGTCCATTTCAAGATACTGACCGCTTGTATAAACGTTCAGCTCGCGAATGTAGGAGATGTCTCCCTTTTCGGCTTCTTCGATGTAATGCAGAAGCGCACCAATGGCAGAAATCATTGCGCGGTCTTCGAGGTATTCTTCTTTGACCTGCTCGCCAAATTGGGAAAGCACGCGCTCACGCGCGGATGCGTATTCAAAACGCGCGTATTGGTTATCGGTAAGCGCCAAGCCTTGACGGTCGGAGAGGAATTTTCCTGCCTCACCCATATTGGTGCGGCTAATGTTGACAATTGCCTCGCGAGGAGAATAGCTACCGATTTCGGCTTTCAGTTTTGCGTCGGCATTTTCACCCGAAAAGCTTGTAGCATGTACCTCACCCGTAGAGGCATCTGCAAAGCAAAGTCCATAAGAAAACTCGCTCATACAGATAGCACAAAGGTAGTTGTTGCTTTGTTCGGAGAGAAGACTCGACTCGAGCAGTGTGCCGGGAGTGATCATACGAATGACCTCGCGGCGCACAAGTCCCTTTGATAAAGAGGGATCTTCTACCTGCTCGCAAATGGCAACCTTGTAGTTCTTTTCAATCAAGCGACCTACATACCCCTCGTAAGAGTGGAA
>JAFYRH010000111.1 GCA_017559555.1 Clostridia bacterium | reverse complement strand
TTCAATGAGGACAACAAGCAAAATCCGCATAAATTTGAACGCATATCCAAGCTCATAACTCCGTTGCGTAAAGTTGGCAATCGAAACGAATGCCATATACAAAATGACCTCGGGGATGAGCCATCCAATGCTCACGGCAAAGTCGCCAAGAATGAGACCGCCCACAATGGCAAGGGAATTGGAAAGCATACTTGGCGTATTCATCGAGGCGAGTCGCAAGCCGTCAATCATAAATTCCATTAGCATCAGCTGTGCAAAAATGGGGATACGCCCCGTCTCTTGCGGAACGATAAAAGCAAGCCACGCGGGAATCCAATCGGGATTACGAATGAGCAAAAACCACACGGGAACCAAGAAAAGCGTAGACCAAAACACCAAATGTCGCACAAGACGAATGTAAGTTCCCGTCAAGGGTGGGAAGTAAAAATCATTCGTCTCCTGCATAAAGTCAAAGATGGTGCTGGGCAGAATCATCACTTCGGGCGAGTTGTCGCAAATGATGAGCACACTTCCCTCAAGGAGCTGTGCCGCCGCCGCATCGGGGCGTTCGGTGTAACGAATTTTGGGGAACGGATTGTACCACCTTTGTCGAATGAGCAGCTCCGCGAGTGATTCGTGTCCCATTGTTAGGGCATCGGTTTTGATGGAGTTGAGCTTTTCGGTCAGCGTGCGCACGTATTTGTCATCGGCAATTCCCTTGATATAGCAGAGAACCACGTCTGTTCGGGAGCGTTCTCCCACGCTTGTGTAGTGCATGGTGAGGTTGGGGTCGCGAATGCGCCTGCGCACCATTGCGGTGTTAAAAACAAGAGTTTCCACAAATCCGTCGCGCGAGCCCATCATCACGCGGTCGGTCTCTGGCTCTGCCACCGAACGGGCAGGGTAGGTGCGCGAATCAATGACGATGGCAAAGCGACCAAAAGACTCCCCAAGCATCAAGGTCGTGCCCGAAAGCATCATTTGCAGCATTTTGTCACCGTCTTCCATAACTTCGGCTTCTACAAAGGGCATATGATGTTCTATAAAAAAGCGAGCAGCGGCATCCTCACTTTCCGCGGTTGGATTTCCCAAACCTTTCAAAGATAGAAAATACGCCAAGAGTTTGTTAAACGAAGCCCCCTCAACAAAGCCGTCAATGTAGTAAAACGTTGTCTCTTGTTCTCCAATATAGAGCACTTTTTTAATGATATCAAAGTTTTCTCGCACGCGCAAGACTTCATCTACACACCGCACGTTTTTGCGGTAGTTGTCGCATAATTGTAGCATAGCAGTTTCTCCCAACCCTCTTTTTTGTTATTATGCCGCAAAGTGGGGTAGATATTCATAATCTTCTTTCGGAGCGCATAAGATGGAGTAAATCGGATCGCAAAAAAGGAAAGGAGAACTTGAAAAAATGATGACCGATATTTATCGCCCCGAAGGGGCACTTTTAGAAAGCCAACAAAACCGTGAATATCTTGCATCCTTAGGGGGCTTGGAGCGCGCCATGCGGCAGAATGCCATTGTAGAAGGCATTGCCACACTTTGCGACGAGGATATGCGCCTGCACGTAGATCTGCACTGTGCGCGTGGCATAATAGAAGCCGACCAAACCGTTGCTTGCCGTGTTGGGGAGAGCAAAAAAGATATTGCCGTTATCACGCGTGTGGGCAAACCCGTGGCGTGCAAGATCCTCTCCATCGAATGCCGCAATGGGGAACCCATTGTAAAACTTTCGCGCAGAGCGGCACAAGAGGCGTGCATGGCGCATTACATCAAGCATCTTTCGGCAGGGGATATTCTTTCGGCACGAGTGACACACCTCGAGCCCTTTGGCGCGTTTGTAGACATTGGATGCGGTGTGCCATCTTTGCTGTCGGTGGATTGTATTTCGGTTTCTCGCATTTCGCATCCGCGAGATAGACTTGCTTGCGGTATGACTGTTCCTGTGGTTGTCAAGTGCATCAATCGTGAAAGTGAACGCATATACGTCACACTCCGTGAGCTTCTTGGAACGTGGGAAGAGAACGCCGCCGCGTTTGAAGTTGGGCAAACGGTTACGGGAATTGTGCGTAGCATCGAAAGTTATGGTGTGTTTGTGGAGCTTGCCCC
>JAFYRH010000110.1 GCA_017559555.1 Clostridia bacterium | reverse complement strand
CAATCGGAAACGCCTTCAATACGGATCTCTCCTTTTGCCAGGGCGGCACAAATGAGAAGTCGGTGCGCCATACTCTTGGAGGGCGGTGCACTCACACTTCCTTTTGCGCGTGACGGATAAATGCGAACGTTCATTGCTTTTCTCCTTTGGAGAAAGATTCACACAAAAAATCCATTGCCTGCAAATATCCTGCAACGCCCTGCCCCGTGATGGTCTTTTGGCAAGCAGTGCGAATGTAGCTGATTTGACGGAAATCCTCTCTCTCCTCCACTTTTGAAATATGCACCTCAACCGTGGGAATTCCCACCGATTTGACGGCATCGAGGAGAGCAATGCTTGTATGCGTGTAAGCACCGGGATTGATAACAATACCGTCCGCCTTTTGCAAATAGGCTTCTTGTATTTTGTCAACGAGGTCACCCTCGTGATTGGATTGGTAACACTCCACCAAAACGCCAAGCTCCTCTGCGTGGGCGCGAATCATGTCGAGGAGTCCCTCATAGGTGGTGTTGCCATAATGTTGCGGTTCTCGAATGCCCAAAAAATTCAAATTGGGACCGTTGATAATATAGAGTTTCATCATTGCGAAAACTCCTTTCTTGTACGACGCACGACTTCCTCCGGGGAAGCATCGGCATCGATGCGATAATCTGCTGTGGTACAGTAACGCTCGTAGCGTTCCTCATAGCGGCGACGAATGGCCTCTTCGGAATTCGCCAACGGGCGGTCGCTTGTGGGAAGCAAGGCTTCCAAGGGTCTATCGAGAAAACAGATCTTGCCGTTGCGATGCAAAAGGTCGACGTTTTCATCGCGCAAAACAGCACCGCCACCCGTGGCAAGCACAATTCCCTTTTGGTTGGCAAGAACCTCTCGCAAGACCTCTGTTTCAAGGTTGCGGAAGGTTGCCTCGCCATCGGTTGCAAAAATTTCGGGAATGCTACGACCTGCAAAACGAACGATTTCTTCGTCAAGGTCAAAAAACGGACGGTTCAATTCTTGTGCCAAACGTTTGCCAACAGTACTTTTGCCGGCACCGGGCATACCCGAGAGCACAATGTTTTCGGTTTTTTTCAAAATAGAACGGTAAATATGCTCGGCAGTATCAGCCTCGTAGGTGCAATTCAAGAAGAGCTCGGATGCACGAACAGCTTGTGCCACCAGCATATAAAGTCCGCCCTCGGCAGGAATGCCGCGCTTTTGGGCATCCAAAATCAATTGGGTGCGAAGCGGATTGTAAATGGCATCGATAACGCCCGAAAGCTTGGCAAACACGCTAACATCGACGGGTGTTGCCTCGGTGTTTGGATACATTCCAACGGGGGTTGTATTGATGAGCACCTCTATATCGGTATGGAAATTGGTCAGTTCTTGGTAAGTGATAACGCCATCTCCTCTGTTGCGGCTAACAAGCAAAACCTCTTTTGCGCCAAGAAACTTGGCAACTGCAAGAGCTGTTTTGGATGTGCCGCCTGTGCCGAGAATGGCAACTTTTTTGTTTTGTAATGTAATTTCTGCGTGTGAAATAAGCGCAGAAAGACCGTAAAAATCGGTGTTATATCCCCACAGCTCCCCATTCTTATTGACTACGGTATTGACCGCTCCGATTTCGTTTGCGGCTTCGTCGACGTAAGAAAGATATGGAATGACTGCGGTTTTATAAGGAATGGTCACATTGATGGCAGAAAAATCCTTTGCCGCAAAAAATGCATCCAATTCATCTTTGGAAAGTTCCACCAGCGCATAAGGATTGCTTTTAAGCATTTGGTGTATTTCTGCCGAAAAGCTATGTCCTAATTTTTCACCGATAAGACCGTAATGCATTTTGTGACCTCCTTCCCCATTATTTCAATTCTAAAATTTATTTCGGAAAATCCGTTCCGAAGCGGAGTGCGAGCAAATCGCACAAAACAAGTGCCGCTACACTATCCACAACGACGCGTGCGCGGTGGATAATTGCAGGGTCGTGTCTGCCTGAAAGGTTGAGTGTGGTATTTTCTCCCTTTGCAAGGTCTACACTCTCTTGCTCTTGGAAGATGGACGGTGTGGGCTTAACCGCACAACGGAATACGACCGGCATTCCATTGGTGATACCACCGTTCACACCACCGTTGTGGTTGGTTGTGGTAACTACACGTCCGTTCTCCATACGAAAAGCATCGTTTGCTTGACTGCCGCGCAAATCTGCCATACCAAATCCCGTACCGAATTCCACGCCCTTAATTGCGGGGATGGAAAAAAGTGCGTGCGAAAGCATACCTTCAACGGTATCGAACCAAGGTTCGCCAACGCCTGCCGGGAGTCCGATAATAGCTGTTTCCAAAATTCCGCCAACGCTATCCCCTTCACTTGCGGCATCTTCAATGCAAGCACGCATCATGTCTGCTTTGGAAGAATCAAGCACGGGAAATGCAAGGTCGGCAAGAGTTTCAATATCGGATTCGTAGGAATGGAAAGTTCTGTCGCAAATATCGGAAATACGCGAAATGTGTGTGCCAATCAAAATGCCGTTTTGACGCAATATCGAAATGGCAATAGCACCTGCGGCTACAAGTGCGGCTGTAATGCGTCCCGAAAAATGTCCGCCACCACGCGCGTCTTGGTAGCCGTGGTATTTGCACTCTGCCGTATAATCGGCGTGTCCGGGACGCGGAATGTTGGGTGTGTAGTCTCCGGAACGGATATTGGTGTTCGGGATAAGAATGCACAGAGGTGTGCCCGTGGTCTTGCCGTTGAATACACCGCTGACGATGTGGAATTCATCTGCTTCAACACGTGCGGTAGAAATCTTGCCCTGTGGACGGCGCAAGGAAAGCTGATGGCGGATAAAAGCTTCGTCAATTACAAGTCCGGGGGCAAGTCCATCAAGAACTGCGCCAATGTATTCACCATGGCTCTCGCCAAAAAGGGTCACGGCTACGCTTTGTCCAAACGTATTTTTCATTGCTTTATCCTCCTATCTGCTCTCGAATGTATTGCTGCCATTCCGAAAGCGGCATTTTTTCGATGCGGTAAGAACTGACGGCATCAACGAACACTACGTTGACCGAGGTTCCCTCGCATTTTTTATCGTGCATTGTCAACTGCAAAATAGTTTCAAGGTCTCCCTCCATTTGAGTAGGAAGTCCGATGGATTGCAAAACGGCAATCAAACGAGCGCGCACGTCGGGCGCGCACATAGGGATCATTCCAAGTGCCACGCATTCGCCGTGGTAAAGATTTTCAAAGCTTTCCGCCTCAATACCGTGGCCGAGTGTGTGACCGAAATTCAGAATGCGACGAACACCGCTTTCCTTTTCATCCTCCTCGACAACGGCTTTTTTGATGCAAAGAGAGCGCTCGATAACGGTATCGATATTTTGAAGCGCTTCATCGCGCTCAAAGATTTCAAAAAGTTCCCTATCGGATGTCAGCGCCATTT
>JAFYRH010000109.1 GCA_017559555.1 Clostridia bacterium | reverse complement strand
AACGAGATCCGCCGCCGCCATTTGCAGAGGCATATCGTAAATGTAGGGGCGCAAAATGCAGTTTGAATACTTATCAAGTCCTGCTTCGGTAAAAAGCTTGTTGCAATCCTCATAATTGATCTTTCCGCTTGCGTGCAGATGGATCAAATTTTGATTGCCTGCAACGGTCGATTTCATAAAATCGATCACAGCGGCATTGAGCTTTCCTGCCCCGTTACTTACGCCAAACGAAAGAATCAATTTTTGGTCTTTTCCGATACCAAGCTTTGTACGCGCTTCCTCGCGATCAACGGTGGAAAAGTCAGCTAGAATCGGGTTGCCTACGCAAACGATCTTGGGGCTATTGCCAAAAGCCGCGGCAGTTTCGGGGAAGTTGATCCAAATGCGATCAACCTTCGTCTGCAAACGGCGAATCGCGAGTCCGGGATGCGCATTGGATTCATGCAAAGCAGTGGGAATTCCCATGCGCGCCGCTGCCGCCATAATAGGCCAGCAGGCAAATCCGCCCGTACCGATAACGATATCGGGCTTGAATTTTTTGATAATGGAAACGGTTGACGGCAAATAAGGCGAGGTTGCCGCAAGTGCTAATGATTTGAGACGTCCAAGTCCTTTTGAACCTTGCACAGCCGTCGACTTGACGTGATGAAGCTTATATCCCGCACGCGGAACAAGTTCATCCTCTTTACCGCCCGCAACACCGACAAATTCAACTATCGAATCGGGTGCGTTGCGCAAAATGGTTTCTGCAATGGCGAGCGCCGGATTGATGTGCCCTGCCGTGCCGCCTCCTGTAAGTAAAACACGCATATCAAATGCCTCCTACCGGGAACTGCCAAAGCATTGCCGTTCCAATCATAAAAACCGCAGTCAGAAGTGTGGGAATGGCGAACCAACGACGGTCACCGTGAAAATAAGGCAAAAAGCTAAAAATCAAAAAGCTAAGGGCGGCAAGACCGAGAACGGTAAACACACAACCAAGAAGCAAATCAAAGTTGCTTGCGGCAATGCTTCTGCCAAAAATGAGCATAAAGAGCAAAAACGCGCCGCCAATGCCCATGGATGTATACAAAGTTTTGAAAAATTGTTCGGTTCTGATTTTTTTCATTTTCTTGCTCCCTTTCCTTTTTAAATCTTTTTGTGAGTTGCGTAACGAGAGATGGCAAGAATAATACCAACCTCAAAGATTTGCAACATCAGCGATGTACCGCCATAGCTGAAGAATGGCAGTGAAATGCCCGTGTTGGGCATAGAATTTGTTACAACCGCAATGTTTAAGATAACCTGCAAGGCAACCTTAAAGGTCAATCCGTAAACAATGAGCGAAGAACATTTGTCGGGTGCATGACGCGCAATATGGAATCCGCGCCAAACAAAGGCGATGAAGAGTCCGATGACGAGGATCGCTCCGATAAAACCGAATTCCTCGCAAACAATGGTAAAAATAAAGTCGTTTTGCGGCTGTGAAACAAAGCCGTATTTTTGTTGGCTGTTGCCAAGTCCTTTTCCAAAAAGTCCACCCGAGCCGATTGCCATAAGACCTTGCAGGGTTTGCCATGCAGAGCCGAGGGGGTCGGCTTCCTCAATATTGAGCCAAGTATCCACGCGGGCAAATGCATACGGGAAGAATATGATCAGCATACAAGCCGCAACAGCGATAACGCCTGCCAAAGAGGCAATCCATTTTATGCGCGTGCCGCCCAAGAACATCAAACTAATGCCGAGCATTCCGATAATGGCGAGTGCCGAAATGTGTTTTTCAAGTGCAACAAGTCCGCCAACACCTGCAATCATCAAACCCGGAAAAAGAACGCCGTATTTGAAGTCTCCCGCAAACTTATACGGGGTCATAACTTCTTTTTCGTGCGTTGTCATAAAACGCGCAAGCGTCAAAACAAGCGCAAGCTTTGCAAGCTCAGATGGTTGCAGAGTAATCACCTTGAGGTCTATCCAACGACGTGCACCACTGTTGAGGTCTGTTCCCAAGGGAGTAAGAACCAATAGCAAGAGAACAATGGAGATTCCATAAAAGATATAACTGAAATCATACCAAAATCTTGGTGTGCAGTATTTGACAACCACTGCAGTAACGGCTACCGCCATCATCAAAAAAATGACGTGTCGAATGATAAAGTAAGTGGATGAATCGTGATGCTTTTGTGCAAACACAAAGGATGCACTGTAAATCATGACACAGCCAAACAGTACGAGCGCCGCAGTAATCAGCAAAAACGGAATATCGACGCTTCCCTTGACTGTTTTCGAGGAGTGGGGAATTTCATTTGCACTTCCCTCTTCCCTGTTGGTCGGTCTTTTCCAAAACTCAAAGGAGCGCTTTGTCATATTCGGTTGTTGGTTCATAACAAAGGTCTCCTTTCACGTTTTTTATCTTGTCAGAATGAAAGCCAAAGCACAGAATGCAAACTGAACGAGTGCAAAAACGATTACGATCTTGTTTTCGCTCCATCCGCATTTTTCAAAGTGGTGATGAATGGGTGCCATTTTGAAAAGGCGTTTGCCGTGTGTCGCTTTAAAGTAAAGAATTTGCAATACCGTGGAGAGCAGTTCGAAAATATAAACTGCACAAACAAGGAATAGCAAAAGCGGCTCTTGCATTTGGAAGAGTGTGCCCATAACGATGGCACCAAGGAAGAGTGAACCGGTATCTCCCATAAACACCTTTGCGGGGTGAATGTTATAAAGCAGGAAGCCGAGTGTTGCGCCGATAATGGCTCCGCCAACAACAGAAAGACCCGTGTCCTTTGCATAGAAAGCAAAAAGGGCGAAGAAAATACCAATAACGTAGGTTACCGTAGATGCAAGACCGTCAAGTCCGTCGGTGAAGTTTGCACCGTTTATAACGCCAACCGTTAAAATTGCGGCAAGAATATACCAAAGCACTCCGCGAATGGGTAAATTGATCAACGGAATAACGATTTGGCTCGGGAGATAGCCTGTGTATCCCATTACGCAAAGATAACCTGCAGTAATGGCAAACTGAAGCACGAGCTTTTGCATTCTTGTAAGTCCCTCGTTTTGCTTTTTGATCAGCTTGCAATAGTCATCTACAAATCCGATGGCACCGTTGGAAACGGCAAAGGCAATGGTAAGAGCCAACGGAATATATTTGGTTGCTTCTCCCTTAATACCTACATAGACAAAGAAAAGCGCAACCACCGCAAGAATGGCAAGAATAAAGCCGATGCCACCCATAATGGGTGTTCCCTCTTTGGATTTATGCCAACGAGGTCCAATATCCAAAATCTTTTGCCCTGCTTTATGCGAACGCAAAATCGGAATTAGGATGCGCTCTGCCAAAGCGGTTAAAGCAAAAACGCCAACTGTGACTAAAACAAAGGTGATGATGAGTTCTTTCATCTGATAATCCTCTCTTTTTTGTCTTTTTTACATTTCTTTCAAAGTTTGAATAACACGTTCCAGGCGAACTCCTCGGCTTGCCTTAAACAAAATGGTATCCCCTTGGTTTACATGAGTGCGCAAACCCTTGGTAATGCCGGATACATTGTCGCGGTCGATAAAAAGCATGGTGTTTGCAGGGTTCATTCCTGCTTCAACCGCTCCCTGTGCAATTTCAACACCGCTGTT
>JAFYRH010000108.1 GCA_017559555.1 Clostridia bacterium | reverse complement strand
TACCATTTCAATGCTTGGTATCAAAAACTTTTAAAAAAATAAAGGCGAGTCCGCCTTTACCATTTTAGTCTCACTATAGAAAGTTCAGCAGAGTTCACTTTTTCATGTGTTGTGTATAAAAATAAAAAATATCACATTTTATATAAAAAAGCAAACTTTTTTTCAAAAACCCCTTGCAATTTCTCTTTGATTGTGCTATAATATGTCCGTATGTCGCCCAAAGGCGAAATGATGTCAAAGAACATCAAAATTATGAAATGAGGTATTTATCATGAAAGAAGGAATCCATCCTAAGTACGAAACTTGCATCATCAAGTGTGCATGCGGCGAAACCGTAGAGTCCAAGTCCACCAAGGGCGGCGAGATCAAAGTTGAAATTTGCTCCAAGTGCCATCCTTTCTTCACCGGTAAGCAAAAGTTTGTTGACGCCGGCGGACGTGTTGACAAGTTCAAGAAGAGAATCGCTGCTTTCCAGAAGTAATCTGCAAGGGTCGGTTCTGTGCAAAAAGGGCAGGCTGCGTGTCAGCTTGCCCATTTTTCTTTCAAACGGAGGTTTATTTTTATGGAATACCAAGCAAGTCGCGCGATTTTGGTCGGTGTTTGCACCAATCAAAGAGATGCTGACGAACTCGAAAAAAGTCTTTGTGAGCTCGAACGTCTGCTTGATACGGCAGGCGGTGTTTGCTTTGCAAAGGTGATTCAAAATATGGATAAACCCAATCCGCGCACCCTTATCGGTTCTGGCAAGGTAGAAGAAATTGCCGCGCTTTGCGCCGATAATGAGGTAGAGCTCGTTATTTTTGACGAAGAGCTCGCGCCCTCGCAAATTAGAAATCTTGAAGAAGAACTCGGAGAGAACGTGCGCGTTATCGACCGCTCGATGCTCATCCTTGATATTTTTGCGCTCCACGCGGTCAGCCGCGAGGGTAAATTGCAGGTCGAGTTGGCACAACTCAAATACACCGCGCCTCGTTTGACGGGTCACGGTGTTGAAATGTCGCGTCTTGGCGGTGGCATCGGTACCAGAGGTCCCGGTGAGAGTAAGCTTGAAACCGACCGTCGTCACATGCACCGCCGCGTTGTCGCTCTCGAAGAAGAACTTCGCGAACTGGAAGGCAACCGCAAAACGATGCGTGCCGCACGTGACCGCAGCGGCATCCCGAAAATTGCAATCGTTGGTTACACAAATGCAGGCAAATCGACATTGCTCAATCGTTTGACCGATGCGGGTATTCTTGCCGAAGATAAACTGTTCGCAACACTCGACCCCACCACGCGCAAATACGAATTACCAAGCGGTGATAGCGTACTGCTCACCGACACGGTAGGTTTTATTCGCAAATTGCCGCACCATCTGATCCACGCGTTCAAATCCACTCTTGATGAAGCGGTCTATGCCGATGCACTTATGATCGTCATCGACGTCTCCGACACCGAGCACCCCGAGCAGGTAAAGGTCACCGAAGAGCTTCTTGAAGAACTCGGTGCGGCAGGCAAGCCGACACTTTACGTCTTTAACAAGTGCGACCTCGGCATCAGCGACCCTTGGATGCCGGGCAAGACTGCCGAGAACGTACACACGGTTGCTGTTTCGGCAAAAACAGGGCAGGGGATTGAGCTTTTGCTCGAAGAGATGCAAGGCATTCTTCACGAGGGCAAAAAACGCGTAACCTTCCACATTCCCAACAGTCGTGCGGGAGCGCTCAACACGCTCTATCGCTATGCTACCGTAGAGGACGTTGAATACGGTGCCGACGAAATTGTTGCTACCGCGGTGGTTGACTCAAAGGCGCACGGCATGTTACGCGAATTCGACCCCACGTGGCGCGAAAAAGAGGAAGAATAACTTCAAATGCTTACCCGGAAAGGCTCTCCCTTGGGAGAGCTGGCGCCGTAAGGCGACTGAGAGGGGAAATCTTCTCCCCCTCTCCGTCAACCGCCGAAAGCGGCGTTTGACACCTCTCCCCGAGGAGAGGCTGATTTTACACACTTCACATTGGAGGTTCCTATGGCAGAATCGGTATTCCACACCACACTCGAGCACGAAGGCGTTGCAGAATTTGTGGAAAAGAAATCGGTCTTCATCGGTCATGCTTGCCCCGTATCGAGCGAGGAAGAAGCGTTGGCTTACGTCAAAAAGAAAAAAAGCGAATATGCCGATGCACGCCACAACGTGTGGGCGTATCTGCAAAAGGGAGAGATCGTGGCGCGTTATTCCGATGACGGCGAACCGCAGGGAACGGCAGGTGTCCCCGTGCTTGATACCATTCGCAAGAGCGGTGTCAGCGATGCCGTTGTTGTGGTCACACGTTATTTTGGCGGTATTCTTCTCGGGGCCGGCGGACTTGTACGTGCTTATTCGCATACCGCGCGTTTGGCACTTGATGCCGCACACATTATCACCTACGAGCAATACACCGAGCTTGAATTGGTTTGCTCTTATTCCGACTATCAAAAATATCAAGCCGAGCTTCCTCGCTTTGGTGCCGTTATTGATGATACGCAATTTGCCGATCGCGTAACACTTTGGTTCTCTGTCAAAGACCCTGTCGTGGAGGACGTTTTCGCACGCGTTCGCGAAATCAGCAACGGCGGAACGCTTCCTACCGTTCGCGGAAAGCGCTTTGATTACCGATAAAAATACATTTTTCAAATAAATTCAAATAAATTACAAAAAATACGCAAAGAAAAAAGTATATCTTCTTTTTTTTGCGTATCTTATTTATATAACGCCAAATTGTTGGCAAAAAAACACATGAAGGGAGGAACGCTTGTGAGGTTTCCCGAAAATTTTGTACAAGAAGTAATCGACAGAACCGATATTGAGGAGCTTGTCGGCAGATATGTGACGCTGAAGCGCACAGGTGCCAATCTCATTGGTCGGTGTCCTTTCCACAGCGAAAAAACTCCCTCGTTTACCGTAACGCCTGCCAAGCGCATGTTCTATTGCTTTGGTTGTCAAGCGGGCGGTTCGGCACTCACGTTTGTACAAAAAATCGAAAATATGGATTTCGCCGAAGCCGTAGAACATCTTGCAACGCGTGCCGGACTTCCGCTTCCGCGCGAAACGGGACTTCCCGAGGAGAAAGGCGTTCCTCGTAAACGCGTTCTCGAGGCGAACCTTGAGGCGGCACGTTTCTTCCGCGCTTGTTTGTTCGATTCTCGCATCGGTGCTGTCGGTATGGATTATTTCAAACGTCAACGACGACTCAGCGAGGCTACCATTAAGCATTTTGGCTTAGGATATGCCCCAAACGATTTCGGAGCATTGCGTAAGCATATGCACCAAAAGGGATATACCGACGACGAGTTGATTGCCGCATATTTGTGCGCTCGCAGTCAAAAGGGGAATGTCTATGACCTTTTCCGCAATCGCGTTATGTTCCCGATCATTGATACGTCTGGCAACGTGGTCGCCTTTGGCGGACGCGTTATGGACGATTCCAAGCCCAAGTATCTCAACTCATCCGATACACCTGCATTTAAAAAGAGCCGACATTTGTTCGCGCTTAACTTTGCAAAGAACTGTTGCTCCGAGCGCGTGATTCTTTGCGAAGGATATATGGACGTTATCGCATTGCATGCCGCAGGATTTGAAAATGCCGTGGCAACGCTTGGCACGGCAATTACTGCCGACCATGCACGCATTCTTTCTAAATACACGCAACGTGTTATTATTTCCTACGATGCCGACGAGGCAGGGCAAAATGCCGCCAACAAGGCAATGCGTATGCTTGGCGAGGTTGGAATGGACGTGCGTGTGCTCAAATTGAACGGAGCCAAGGACCCCGATGAATATATTCAAAAATTCGGTCCCGACCGTTTTCGTCGTGTGCTTGAAGAAAGCCGAACCGGCTTTGAACATAAGGCAGACCGCATTCTCTCACGTTACGATTTGAGTGAGGGAAGCGATAAAATTCGCGCATCGAACGAGCTTTGCGCAATGATATCGGAATATGCCTCGCCTGTTGAGCGAGAGGTTTATTTAGCATACATCACATCAAAATTAGAGCTTCCCGTCGATGTTCTGCGCAACAGCGTTGAGCAATATCGACGTCGTAACCGCAAAGAGCAAGCCGCAAAAGAAACAAGAGAAGCGCAAGCAACGGTTAAGAATTTCGGTGACCGTGTCAATCCCGAGGCGGCACAGCATCCGCGCGCTGCGGCAGCAGAAGAAGCCGTTATCGGTCTTTTGCTCATCTACGAGGAATACCGCAATGCCGTTCAAAGCGGAATTGTGGAGTTGCGCGAAGAGCATTTTGTTACCGATTTTTACCGACGTGTATTTTCGTCGGTTATGCGCCGTCACGCAACCGAGGAGGGACTTTCCGTAGCTCTTATGGGTTCGGAGTTTACTCCCGATGAAATGGGACGCATCGAAAAAGCCGAGGTCTCGCGCCGACAGCTTTCGCAATACGGCCCCGAAGTATTCCGCTCCGCTGTTGAAGCGCTCAAAAACGAGAAAAAACGATTGACGGTCAGCGAAGAAGGTCTTGACGCGCATTTGCAATTCCTACGCGAGAAAAAAAGAAAAAAAGATACTACATAAAAGAAAGGCGAAACGAGAATGAAAGACGTAGAAACCAAAGAAGTAGAAGCCGAAGTAGCACCGGAATCCACCGAAACACTTGTAGGCAACGAAAAAAAGATTGATGTCAGTGCGTTGATTGAAAAGGGCAAGAAAGGAAAGCTTTCCGCTTCCGATCTTGATGAAGCAATTGAAGAAATGAATTTCGATGCCGAAAGCATCGACAAGCTTTACGAAACACTCGAGGATAACGGTATTTCCTTCGACGGCGATCTTTCCAGCGAGGAACTGAGCGCTATTGAAAACGAGGTAGAAGCCTTCAGCGCTGCAGAAAATATGGAGCGCATTCTCGAACAAGAAGGTCTCGCTATCGATGACCCTGTTCGTCTTTACCTCAAGGAAATCGGTCGTGTTCCGCTCCTGACCGCTGACCGCGAAAAGGAACTTGCAGAGCGTATGATGGTTGGCGACGAGGATGCAAAGGTTGAGCTTGTTGAAGCAAACCTGCGTTTGGTCGTTAGTATTGCAAAGCGTTACGTCGGCCGCGGTATGTTCTTCCTTGACCTTATCCAAGAGGGTAATATGGGTTTGATGAAAGCAGTTGATAAATTCGACTACACCAAGGGCTATAAGTTCTCCACTTATGCAACCTGGTGGATCCGTCAAGCAATTACCCGTGCCATTGCAGATCAAGCAAGAACCATTCGTATTCCCGTTCACATGGTAGAAACCATTCACAAGGTTTCCCGTATTTCTCGCCAACTGTTGCAGGAAAACGGACGTGAGCCTACTGCTGACGAAATCGGTGAGCGCATTTCCATGAGTCCCGAAAAGGTTCGTGAAATCATGAAGATCGCACAAGACCCCGTTTCTCTCGAAACACCTATTGGTGAAGAGGAAGATAGCCACCTCGGCGACTTTATTCCCGATGACGATACTCCTTCTCCTGCAGAAGCAACCTCTACAAGCATTTTGCGCGAAGAGTTGGAACGTCAGTTGCACACCCTTACTCCCCGTGAAGAGCACGTTATCAAGCTCCGCTTCGGACTTTATGACGGTCGCACCCGCACCCTCGAGGAAGTTGGCAAGGAATTTGACATTACCAGAGAGCGTATTCGTCAAATTGAAGCGAAGGCATTGCGTAAACTTCGCCATCCCAGCCGTGCAAGACACCTCAAAGGCTTCATGGAATAATTTTAGTCTACTACAACAAAAACCCAACACCAAAATTGTGCACATTAGAGCAATGAGTAAGCAATGTGCAACAAACCGCAAGTGTATATTTGTGCATAGTCCCATTCATTTGTGAACACTGCGTGTCCGCATTGTTGGGGATATGAACTGTTGCGAATTTTGTAACAAAAAATTCACTTGACAGAAGGAAAAAAAAGGTGTAAAATATAGCGTATAAACGTATATACCGCGCTCGCGCGTACACGAGAGGCGGTTCCACGATTTTTTTGGAGGAACAAACAATGAACAAGAGACTGATCGCTTTATTTCTTTGCCTCGTAATGATGCTCTCCGTTTGTTTGGCAGGCTGTGCCGAATCTTCTGAAGAGGATGCAAAGAACGAGCTGGAACAAGCAAAAGTTGCAAGTAACATGAGCCTTACAATGTGGATCGTTTCCGAATCCCCCGTATCCGAGGAGATCCGCAACGATGTTACCAACGCAATCAATGCGCTGACCAGAACGAAGTATAAGACGCAGCTTGAAATCCACTACCTCAGCGAGGAAGAGTATTTCTCCAAGCTGACAAGTGCAATGGAAGCGTATGCAGAAAATAAAAAGCAACAAAACGGCGGCCAGCCTGTTGCAACCGAAACCTCCGGTGAAGAAACAGGAACAACCGTTGAAGAAATTGTTACCGACGAAAACGGTATGTACCGTGATAACTACCCGATCGTATTGGAAAATCAGGTAGATATCATTTACATCGGTGACGTAAAGGACGGCGAGGGCAATCTCTTGATGTCCGGTCAACAAATGTACAACGAGCTTCGTGCTGACGACTGGCTCGCTTCTCTCGATGATGCTATCAAGGGCGACGCAAAGAAGATCAAGGAATTTGTTTCTCCCACACTTCTTTCCGCAGTTCAAGAGAAGGGTGCAACCTATGCAATTCCCAGCAACAACGTAATCGGTGAGTACACTTACATGTGTCTCAACAAGTCTTTGATGGATAAGTACTCTCTGCAAGGTCATTTGACCAGAGGCTCCATCAAGAGCTTTGCTAACGAATACGTATATCAGTTCATCGATCAAATTGCACGTTACGAAGATGAAAATCTGTTGCCTATCGATGCAACCTACGAGGAATGCTTGGCACAGCTTGCTTACTATTGGAACGTTGATCCAGAGGATTATTCCATCAGCACCGATGAGTTCTCCATTTTCGGCACTCCTTTGTTTGATACACAACTCAGCCGCGGTCAAAATATTGCCGGTGTTGAGAGCTTGCTTGAAAACGAAGAATTTGTAGATCACTATCTTGCTATCAACGAGTATCGTTTGGAAACCACCTATCGTTTCAAGAAGAATCCTGACGGCACCTATTCCGAGGATATTGGCAGCGGTAAGGAAATCGTATACTTTAGAAATGAAAACAACCAAGATCAAGAGTATGGCGCTTACGGCGTTAAGTTCGTTAAGGGCACTCTTGAAACTCTCAACGCAAAGGGTAACTACGTAGATGAAAACGGTGTAGAATACTATGCAATTCCCGTAGCATATCCCACCGCTACTGCCGAAGATATTTACGGCAACATGTTTGCAGTTGCAAAAACCACTCTCAGTGTTGAACGCAGCATGCAAATCATCACTTACCTTAACACCAACCAAGAAATCCGCAACCTGCTCCAATACGGTATCGAAGGTCAACATTACACCGTTCAAAAGGTTACCAATGAAAGCGGCGAGACCGTAAAGAGCATTAAGCGTCAAGCAGACAAGAAGGGCAACGAATACGTAATGGATCTTTACGCAACCGGTAACGTTTTCTTGGCTCACATTCTTGATGTTGAAGGCGACACAAACTATGCTATTTGGGCAAACGGCAAAAAGCAAAACAGAGACTCTTTGGTAGAGCCTATGCTTGGCTTCAACCTTGGTGAGTACGCACAAAGTGCTACACAATTTGGTATTCCCACAACGGTAGCTGCAATCAAGTCCTACAAAACGACCTTCCGTTCCGAATTGAGCAAAGAGACCTTTGCTGACGATGAGGTTTTGAGCGCTTGGCTCAAGGAATGCGACGAGCAGGGCAAGGGCGTTTACGTATTCCGTAGCCGTCAAACGACCGTCAATAAGGAATACGATGAGGTTCTGTATTTCTACAACAACACCGGTTCTTACCGTTTCAGCGTTGAAACCATCGAAGAATCCAAAGAAGGCGGCGGATTCTACCGCAACAACACTTACATCTACACCAAGGATAGCAAACTGCCGGTTGATTACGGCTACACCTTGACAATGGTTTACGACATCTGTCCTACCAGATACGTAAAGACCGTTGGCGAAGAAGGTCAAACCAAGGTAGAGGTACCGTACACTGTTGTGAACAGAACTCTTAACAGCAAGGGTGAAGAGGAAGAAAATTCTCGCACCGAGTGCACCTATGTTGAAACCTTTAACTACAAAACCACAAAGTATGATTTCGATCTTTATGCAACTGAATCCTATGAGCTGAACGTTTACGGCGATCTCTTCCTCGGTGATTTCTATGATAACAAAGCTATCTACAACGAGTTGAAGGCGTTGCTCGAAAAGGTAAGTCCCAGCGGCGGTAGCGGCAAAATGGAAAATCTCGGTGTTTACTGGGTAGATACTACTTCCAGCGAAGAAAAGGATTACTATTCCTTCATTTTCTACCGTGCAAATATCAAGTACACAACTCTGATCGATGTAGTTCCTTCTCTCTCTGACGGTGAGTTTACATTGATTGTAAACTACGATGAGCAAGAGCACCGCGGCGAAATCAAAGACCCCGCAAACTACAACCCCAACGTTCCCGGTGTAAGACCCGGTAAGAGATATACGTTGTATTACGTAACTCTCGAAGCAGAAAAGGGCGTAGACGTTTCCATCTCTTACAACCTTTCCACAACAACCGAGGCTGAAGTACAAATGGGTCAAATCGTTCAAGAATACGCAGCTGACAAGACCACCGTTAACAAAACCATCAACGGTGTAGAGACTTGGAACGGCTTGGTAGAAATCACAACCCCTGTTGACTTTGACGTTTGCGGTATGCTTAACACAGAGCTTGTTAAGTATATGGCAGAGTTGAATAGCTTGGTTATAGGTCTCTTGAATGAATGCGACACCATGGAAAAGCTCGAAAAAAGAATTGCTTATTTCAGCTTGATTTTGAACACCGAAGAGGAACTGATCAGAACCGGTAGCTTCCCCACAGCATCTGACGAAATGTATGATGCAACCATGGATGCTCTGATCAAGGATGCGGAGTCCATCATTTATTACGGTAACTTCGGCGAAATCTTCTATCAACTTACTCACGCTACCAACTACGGTACGATGGAAGACGTAAAGGGAGAGCTGACCGCACTCAACAGTGGTTTGGCAGCCGATAGAGAAGAATACCGCCCGGTTTACTACTCTCCTTACGGTATCTACTATTTGTGGATGGAAGCATATCAATATCTCCCCGCAAATATGCAAACAACCAAATAAAAACTTTTTCGGTGCAGATGAATTCATCTGCACCGATTTTTTACATAGATTTTTGCAAAAAGGACTTGTAAAAAAGGATGGGGTATGATAAAATGATAGAAAGAGAACCCCAGAAAGGAAAAAACACTATGTTTGGAGAACAAAAGGTCTGCTTTTCGGGCGTACAGCCCAGTGGCAACCTGACAATTGGAAATTATCTTGGCGCTATTAAAAATTTTAGCGAGTTTTCGGAGCAATACAAAACCTTCTACTGCGTGGTAGATGAGCACGCCATTACGGTGCGTCAAAACCCCGCAGATCTTCGCCGTCGCACCTATGAGACCTTGGCACTCTATATGGCTTGCGGTCTCGATCCCGAAAAGAACACGCTGTATGTGCAATCTATGGTGCACGAGCACGCAGAGCTTGCATGGCTCCTCAACTGCTTTACTATGTTTGGTGAGCTTTCCCGTATGACGCAGTTTAAGGATAAGAGCGCAAAGCATGCCGACAACATCAATGCAGGTCTGTTTACTTACCCCGTATTGATGGCGGCAGATATTCTTTTGTTCCAAACCGACGTTGTTCCCGTTGGCGTTGACCAAAAGCAACACGTTGAGCTTTGCCGCGACATTGCAAACCGTGTCAACCAAATTTATCCCGATCTCTTCACCGTTCCCGAGCCCATTATGGCAAAGAGCGGCAAAAAGATTATGTCCTTGGCAGAGCCCACCAAAAAGATGAGCAAATCCGATGAAAACGCCAATGCGGTTGTTTGTATTTTGGATGACAAGGATACCATCATTCGCAAATTCAAGAGAGCGGTAACCGATTCCGAGGCAGAAATTCGCTTCTCCGAGGATAAGCCGGGCGTGAGCAATTTGATGACCATTTATTCCTGCTTCACGGGTAAGAATTACGATGAAATCGAGCGCGAGTTTGCAGGCAAGGGATATGGAGATTTCAAACTTGCTGTCGGTGAGGCAACTGCCGATGCATTGGCACCCGTTCAAGCTCGCTTTGCAGAACTGATGGCAGATAAGGCGGCACTTGAAGCGCAAATGAAGCGCGGAGCCGAGGAAGCATCTTATTACGCACGCCGTACACTTTCTAAATTTCAAAAGAAACTTGGCTTTGTGCAAATTCGGTAAAAAATTCCGTTTTCTGTATAACGTATCAAAAACAAGGGGAAAATCCGTAATGGGTTTTCCTCTTATTTTTTTTTGAATTGCAGATAGGAGTTTTGTATGTATATTCTCATTGGAGCATTTGTTTTTCTTTTGTGCTACGTTCTCACACCTGCTGTGACTCGACTCGCTTGGCGAATAGGTGCGGTGGATGTGCCGCTTGACGGACGTCGTATGCATCGCAGGAGCATTCCGCGTGATGGCGGTATTGCAATTTTTCTTGCTTTTTTGCTTGGCTTAACAGTGTTGAACGAATGGGATCCCTTTTTGTTGAGCCTTGCATTTGGTTGTGGAATTATGGTGCTTGTGGGGCTTGCCGATGATATTTTCGGTCTTGGCGCGTGGGTAAAATTGCTATTTCAAACCGCTGTTGTAACGGCGGCAGTTTTGGGCAGCGGAATTGCGAGCGGTATATGGGGAGCCTTGGCGGTTTTTTGGGTGGTGCTTCTCATCAATGCACACAATTTTATCGATGGTATGGATGGTCTTTTGTGTGGGTGCGGAGCAATTGAGTGCTTAATGCTTGGAGCCTGCTTTTTTGTGGCAGGGGAGGGGATACTTGGCGTTGTTGCACTTTACCTAATGGCGACGTGTCTTGCTTTTCGTATTTACAATCGTTATCCCGCTCATGTTTTTGCGGGGGATTGCGGTTCCGAAGCCTTGGGATTTGCGCTTGGAATGCTTTCGCTTCCGTTGTTGGGAAAGGGTATCGATCTTTCGGTGCTGGCTCCACTGTTCCTTTTTGCATATCCCATTATCGATCTTTTCAGCGCAGTTGCTCGGCGCATTCTGCATGGGTACAGCCCCTTTCGGGCAGATCGGGCACATCTGCATCACCGTATTTTTGCTGCAGGAATTTCGCATGCGGAGTGCACCAATATTTTAATGAGTCTTTGCGCTATGTCCGGTGTGGTAGGGGTGCTGATCAGCTTTGAGGGCTTGTGGCTTTTGGCAGGAATTCTTTGCCCGTTTGCGGCATGGTTTTTGGTTTCGGTAAAAAGATACGTTTTACTTTCTCGGCACAAATAGAGAAGATCGGAGCATTTCTTTCATGCTTAT
>JAFYRH010000107.1 GCA_017559555.1 Clostridia bacterium | reverse complement strand
GAAACCACTATGGACCCTGCAACACGTACCATTCTTCGTGTTACTATCGAGGATGCCATCGCCTGCGACGAGATGTTCTCAGTGCTCATGGGTGACAAGGTAGAGCCTCGCCGTATCTTCATCGAGCAAAACGCAAAGTTTGCCGAAAATCTCGACGTTTAATATCTGCCCCTTGCAAATCTTTCGGAAAGGGGGATAACAAAACGTGCGTATTTTTCAAAACAAATTTTTCATCATTTGCTTATGTATTGCTCTTGTATTGACCATTGTTCCATCGGTGTTTGCTGTTATGGGCTACAAAAGCCTTGCCAAAAACATTGTAGGCACCATCACAATGCCCGTGCGTTGGGTCGCAACCGTTATTTCTGACGGCTTTGCGGGCTGGGGGAAATATTTTGGCAATATGAAAGCACTCAACGAGGAAAACAAAGCCTTGATTGAGGAAAACGCGGCACTCAAGGAACAGCTCAAAGAAGCTGAACTTATCGAAAAAGAAAACGAGCGTTTGCGTGACTATCTTGATATGAAGAACCAATATCCCTCTTTTTCAATGGAGGAGGGAATGGTTATCAGCCATTCATCCGGCAATTATATTACAAACTTTACCATCAATCGCGGCACACTTCACGGCATTGCTGTAAATATGCCGGTTGTAACCAAGGAGGGAATCGTTGGTTACGTTGTGGAAGTGGGACTGAACTGGTGCATGGTCTCCACGCTCATTGAAACAGCCACCTCTGTTGGTGCGTATATTCCGCGCTCCGAGGTTGTAGGCATAGTCAGCGGTGACTACAGTATGCGACAAGAGGGAACTTGCAAAATTGGATACATTGATGCCTCTGCCGACGTTGTGGTTGGTGATACCGTTTATTCGAGCGGTACGGGCAGCGTTTATCCTGCAAACCTCAAAATCGGTACGGTTACCGCCATTGAGGTTGATGAATACAACCGCACGCTTGTGGCAACGGTTACCCCTGCGGTGGATTTTTCCGAGCTGAAATGGGTAATGGTTATTACGGGTTACGAAATGGGCGGAATTTAACAAAAAAATAAGAAACAAAGTAAGGGGCTCTTTTTAAAAGGCTCCCCTGTGCAAGGGGAGCTGTCAGTCGACAGACTGACTGAGGGGTTGGTTCTATCTAAAAAATGAATTCAACCCTTCCGTCATTTTCTTACGAAAATGCCACCGAAGCAATTGCTTGCAATTGCGGGGCGCTTGTCGCCTACCCCTTCTGCACAGGGGAGGCAAAAAACACTTAACTCCCCTCAAAAAGAGAAAGGAGTGATTGCGTGTCACGAAATCGCATGATGGGTTTTGAAGCAAAGGCACGCTCACGTCTTGTGGTGTTTGGTGTTTCGCTCGCACTTTTGATTTTGGCAGGTGCCATTTTGCAAACAAGCGCGTTTGGTAGACTGACGCACATTGGTGCTGTTCCCGACATTATGCTCTGTATTGTGCTTTGCATCTCCTATTTTAACGGGAGATATCACGGAGCAATTGTTGGCATTGCGGCGGGTGCACTGATAGAAACGATGGCATCCTCGGGCATTGTTCTCTTACCGTTGTTTTATATGATTTTTGGGTATATGGCAGGGCATTATGCACGAGCCATTCAACCCAAAAGATTGATTCCGTATCTCTTCTATTTAATGTTTGCGCTCTTTCTCAGGGCAGGGTTAACCATTCTGTATGCGTGCTTAACCTATCAAAACATACATCTTTTGCAAATTCTGCTTCACGCAGTATTGCCCGAAATGCTGGCAACCGCCATAGCGGGAATTTGCTTGTATTTCCCACTTATGCTGTTTTGCAAAAAAAGTAAAAGCTTAAAATTTGATTTACATAATTTTTTTGCAAATTTGTAAGGAAAATAAATATCAAAAACTCTCTTTTTTAGGAAAATGAAACCAAAGGCTCCCTCCGGGAGGGAGCTGTCGACGAAGGAGACTGAGGGAGCCTGCGTGCATGAGCGCAGGGAACTCGGTTTGTTACGAGCGGTATATTAAAGTGCCG
>JAFYRH010000106.1 GCA_017559555.1 Clostridia bacterium | reverse complement strand
GTCCCGAATCTGCGCAGGATGCACTCTGCTTGCGTTTGAAGCAACTTGGCGTTAAAGAGATTGCATTGGCAATCTTTACACATCCCGACGAGGATCACGTAGGCGGAGCCGACGGTGTTCTTAGAGAGATTCCCGTACGCGAAGTTTGGTTGCCTGCGCGCGAGATGGACAATCTCTCTGCCGCACGTATGGAAAAGGCAATCGAAGAGAACGGAGCTACCCGCAAAAACGTTCGCGCAAACGAAGTTGCCATTATTGGTGATGCCGTTGTGGCAACGCTCGCGCCTATGGGAGACGCCACAAGCGATCCCAACGATAACAGTATTGTTCTTCGTGTCACCTGCGGAGAAGTTTGTATGCTCTTTATGGGAGATGCGAGTGCCAAAATAGAACAAAAATTGGTCGAAACCTATAGCAAAGCGCATCTTTCGGCGCAACTTTACAAGGTGGGGCATCACGGCTCATCCACATCCAACACCGAGGCATTTCTCTCGGTTGTAAACCCTACGTATGCGGTGATTTGTTCATCCATTGATAATTCCTACGGTCATCCCCACGGTGTTGTGGTGGAACGTTTGCAAAACGTCGGTGCTACCGTTCTTATCACGGCAACCGATGGCGAGGTTGTATTGGAATGTAACAGAAGTGCCATTTGGCACATAAAAAATTGAGGAGAAAACTATGAAAGTTTTGATTACGGGTGGTTCTCGCGGTATCGGCGAGGCATGCGTACGCGCATTCTGCAAGAGAGGGGATAGCGTGGTATTTTTCTATCGCACAAGCCACGAACGTGCCCAAGCTCTTGCCGAACAAACGGGAGCGGTTGCCATTTGTGCTGATGTTTCCAATGCAGAACAGGCTACTGAAGCTACTCAAAAGGCCATTCAAATGCTTGGCGGTATCGACGTGCTTGTCAATAATGCAGGCATTGCGCAAATAAAACTCTTTGGAGATATTACCAACGAGGATTGGCGCAAAATGATCGACACCAATCTTTCAGGCGCGTTCTATACCTCTCGCGAGGCGTCTCGTGCTATGGTGGCGCAGCACTCAGGCAGAATTATCAATATCGGCTCTATGTGGGGCAAAACAGGTGCTTCCTGCGAGGTTCACTACTCGGCATCCAAAGCAGGTTTGCGCGGCTTGACAATGGCACTCGCCAAAGAGCTCGGGCCATCCAATATCACCGTCAATTGTATTGAACCCGGTGTAATTGAAACCGAAATGAATGCCGCTCTCGATGAATCCACACGCCAAGGACTTTGTGATAGCACACCCTTGTGCCGTATCGGCAAAGCCGAAGAGGTTGCATCTGTTGTTACTTTTCTTGCATCCGAGGAGGCATCTTTCATAACAGGGCAGATCATCGGTGTAGACGGCGGATTCGCCATTTGATAGGAAAGGGAATTTTATGAGAAATTTTTGGAATATTCTCGCGGCGACTCTTCTTGCAATTGCATTGGTTTTGGGATCATACGGTATTTTATATCACCAAAGCGGATGGTTGTTTTCCAATTCGCGCAAAGCAATGGTGCACGAGCCGCTTGCGCTTGTCTCTGTCAATGCGTTTGATGATGTCCAAATCAAAACAATGGCGGAATGGTTAGAGGATGAACGTGTAACCTTTGACCAAACGCTG
>JAFYRH010000010.1 GCA_017559555.1 Clostridia bacterium | reverse complement strand
CTTGAAAAACTGCACCGCCATAAGAGCAAAAATCACAATCAAAAGACCGATTGTAACGCGACCCGCACGTCTGTTTTGGGCAAAGCGGAAAAGCTCGTACAAGACGAGCGCCAAAAGAAGCACGTCAATAATATCACGCGCGTTCATATTTACAATTGGCTCAGCTACATATTGCGTAAAAAACGAGCAAATACGAGCCCAGATATCTGACCAAAAATTCATAATCCGCCTCCAAAAGTCTGTTTTGACCATATTCTCTTTTATTATAACATATATATTTATAAATTCCAATAGTTTTTCGTAAAAAACTTTACTTCTTTTGGCATTTTCTTTGACTTTTTTGCAAAAGAAAAAGCCCGAAACGCACAATTTTTGTGCGTTTCGGGCATCTTTTATTCTGCTTGACCTTTGCGTGCTTTCAGCATGTCATTCTTAATATCCCAAAGCTTTTGAGAAAGGTCAACGTAATAGTTGTGAGGATTGCTAAAGCGGCGAACTTCATCCCACATTCCGGCAATTTCTTCTTCGCAATGCTTGCGAATTTGTTGCAGTGTGGGAAGCGCGTATACTTGCTCTCCGTTTTTGAATATAGGAACAAGCAACTCCTTTGCGGTGAAATTCTCCATCTTTTTGCGTTTCCATGTATGATGGGGATCAAAGATCTCCAAAGGCTTACTGTCATCAATGACTTCATCCCAAACGCAAATAACATCCGCCTCAGCCTTACCGGTTTCGTTATCGTACAGGCGGTAAATCTTTTTGAAGTGAGGTGTAGTGATTTTGCCTACGTTTTCGCTGATTTTGATTTTGGGGATGATTTCTCCGTTATCCTTTTCAACGGCACAAACCTTATAAACGCCACCAAAAACAGGATCGCTCTTTGCAGTGATCAAACGTTCACCAACGCCAAAAGCATCTACGCAAGCATCCTGACGGATAAGTTCGCGAATCAAATACTCATCAAGAGAGTTGGAAACAACGATTTTACATTCCGTCCAACCTGCGGCATCCAACATTTTGCGAACCTTTTTGGAAAGATACGTAATATCTCCCGAGTCAATGCGGACAGCACACTTTGTAATTCCCTTAGGTCTCAGAATTTCATCAAAAACTTTAATTGCATTCGGAACACCGGATTCAAGAACGCTGTATGTGTCAACAAGCAACGTGCAAGAATCGGGATAAATAGAAGCGTATGTTTTGAAAGCTTCGTATTCGGTATCAAACATTTGTACCCAAGAATGAGCCATAGTACCCGTTGCAGGAACACCGTAAACCTCATCGGTGATGGTACAAGCAGTAGCACCGCAACCGCCTATATAAGCAGCACGTGCGCCGAGAATAGCAGCATCTGCACCTTGTGCACGGCGGGAGCCAAACTCACTGATGGCTCTTCCCTTTGCGGCGCGCGCAAGTCTCGATGCCTTGGTAGCAATAAGGGATTGATGATTCACCATCATCAAAAGATACGTTTCAATGAATTGAGCCTCAATGGCTTTACCGCGAACGATCAAGAGCGGTTCGCCCGGAAAAACGACGGTGCCTTCAGGAATCGCCCAAATATCACCTTCAAATTTGAATGTGCGCAAAAACTCCAAAAAAGCTTCGCTAAAGCAGTTTTTGCTACGCAAATATGCAATATCCTCTTCATCAAAATGCAGTTGATTGATATACTCGACAATTTGCTCCAACCCTGCGGCAATGGCATAACCGCCATTATCGGGGTTGTCGCGATAAAACATATCAAAGTAGACAATTTTGTCTTTCATTCTACATTCAAAATAGCCGTTGCTCATAGTAAGCTCATAAAAATCACAGAGCATCGTCAAATTTCTTGAAATATCCTTCATTTTTCATCCTTCTTTCAGACATTCGAGATTATTGACCCTATTATAACACGTTTTTATCCTAAATGCAAGCAAAAAGCAAAATTTTGTAAAAAAGCAGTGCCACATTGGTGACACTGCAAAAAATCACATTTTTTTATCAAGCCTCTTTAGAAGCGTTGCAATAGGAAGAATAAGTGTTCCAAGAGCAAAATTTCCCATTCCGTGAAGAAGGTCAAACGGCAATCCTGCCAATACCCACAGCCACACGCGATCCCATCCCATTCCACTAAATAACGCATAAACGGGTGAATAAAGAACGCCAAAAAACAAGCCGTGTAAGCATGTAACAAGCATATATACTATGGGGGCTAAAACCTTTGGCATCTTTTGGGGCAAAAGCATTACCGCCCCCCAAAGAATGAGCCAAAGATATAATTCGGGAAACCATCCAAACGGACTAAAGCCCTCCCAAATACCGTTGACAAAAACGTAACCGTAGATAGGAAGCAGTGCTTTTTTGCGATACGTCAGTGTAAAAGCGACTACAAGCGTTCCCAACAAATGGACGTTTGGAATTCCTTCCATAGCCACTTTAGAAACAAACATAACCGCCGAAAGCATGGCAAAAACGGTAATTTCGTGAATTTTGAGTTTTTTGTAACGATGATGCGGTCTCAATTATTTCTCCACCTTAAAGGAATAAGTTGCGCCTTCTTCAACAGGAGTAGCATCTACGCCCGTAAAAGCATACTCTCCATTGATGTAAAACGCCCAATAGGTTTGGTCAATGTTGTAGTCGGCAACAATTCCGTTTACCTTTTTTACATACAGACCGTATGCACCGGGCTCACCTTCAATCAATCCCTCAGCGAGCAAAGCATCGCCAACGGTAGCTTTGTCGGTAGAAAGGTGAAAGGTGGTTTCGTTACCGTCTTTGTCGACAACAATAAAAGTGAAAGCAGTTTTTGCTTCGGGAACTTGAGGGGCTTCCTCAATGTTGTCTGCGGTTGTAGTTTCTGCGGTAGTGATTTCTTCTTGACCGTACCCCAGAAGGTTGAGAATGTAGTTGTCACAAGCCGTTGTGAGGAGTGCCATAGCCGCAATCAGCACCACACAAAGGAAAAGAGACAACAGTTTTTTCATGTTTGTCATTTTCATTGTTTTTTCTCCTTTTGTATTTTGTTTTTGTTGCTCCGAACCGGCGCCCGCAGTTCATCTTGGAGTATTTTGTTTGATGCCGGGTATTTCGACTTGACACAACACAATTCAGTCTTCTCAGATTTCTCCAATGACCCTTTTCCAAGATGCGGCTCTCGGTAAGAATTGCGCAAAAAATGTGCCTCACGGCGACGGGCTCGTACAGGATTTTCACCTGTTTCCCCGAAACATCACAACAATTATAGCATTAAAATGAGAAAAAAACAAGATATTTTCATTATTTCTTTCTAAAACGCCAAACCTTTTTGCACTTTTTGACACTATATAAGTGAAGCAAAAGTACTTTTGAATTTCCCTTAGAACTCAAAATTCAACCAACGGTATGTTGACAGTCCTTTCTGAATTTGCTATAATGATTTTGTCGAACCGTGCGGGAAGTACAACCGTCGGTCACGATAAATCACTATGAAAGGAGGCGGGTTATGTTCTATTCAAACAAAATCGGATATTTTTCTTTCGCCTCAAGGGTATCTTACTCCCATTAATAGGTAGGAAAACACCTTGCTCGGCAAAAGAGAAATCTCCACAAAAATTCGGGAGCGTTTGTCTTCTTGCAAACGCTCCCACCATAAAAGGAGATGTCAATGCTGAACACGGAAGAATTTGGCCGTAGACTTTCAAGTTTGCGGCGTCGATCGGGTAAAAAACAACGTCAGATTGCCGAAGAACTCGGACTTACACCGCAAGCGGTATCAAAATGGGAGCGAGGACTCTCATGCCCCGATATTTTGATGCTCGATGAGCTCGCCTCATCTTTAGGTGTGCCGATTGCCGCGTTGTTTGAGAAAAATGAAGCCCGATAAAGAAGAGT
>JAFYRH010000105.1 GCA_017559555.1 Clostridia bacterium | reverse complement strand
AGAAGCTTGCTTCTTGTCGATGTAAGACTCTACGGGACCTCTGCCAAAGTATGCGAGCTCTTCGCAGTCGGCAGGCATTTTGAATTTAACACCAAAACGAGGCAGGAATGCGTTCTCTTTGGTAACGCGAACGTCCATATCAACCTTGACTCCCTCGCCACGGGCGAAGATATACTTGACGTCCATCAAAATGAACGGTTCGCGCGCAGGCGCACCCATAACGAGCGTGGTCGCTACCGTGATGACGCTTTCGGTGTTTTCTTCTACCGCGCAAGCGCGACAGTGCAGGCGCATATTGTTGTAATATTGGTTGACCCATTGGTGCTTGATGTTGCGGTCGTTATCGGTGGGAGCGCGCCAAATAGTGGGGGTAATGGATGCGGTGAGCATCTCTTTTCCCTTGCCCTTAATGGACTTGATGAGTCCGTGCGGACGGTCTACCGTGTAAACGTTTTCGCCATCGGTAACCACAATTTCATTTGCCGTCTCGCTGACCGAGAAGGTTGCGGGAGCGATCGCTTTTTGCAAAACGGGAGCGGCAGGCGTATCAAGCTCGAATTGCTCAAAGCCTACCTCATATCCCATTTCTGCCCACGGTGTTGCGGTGTTTTGACGGTAAGAAAGATTGAGATAGCAGAAGCCGTCAAGGGTGGAAAGGTCGCCAAGATCAAGCTTGTAGGTGCGACGGTGACGGGGTGCAATATTGAGTCCCGTGATGCGTCCTTGGCGAATGATGCGACCGTTGCGTTCGATGTTCCAAACGAGGTCGAGGTCGGAAAGAGTTTTGAAATAGCGTTGGTTTTGGAGGGTAACGCTTGCCTTTTCCGCGTCGAACTTTTCAGCACGGCAGGGGCGCATTACTTGCTTGAGTTCAAGCATACCCATGTGCGGACGGCGGTCGGGATATACGAGACCGTCCACGCAGAAGTTGCCATCGTTGGGATAGTTGCCCTTGTCTCCGCCGTAGATGTACTTGGGCGCACCGGGTTTGCCGATATCAACGGAGTGGTCGAGGAATTCCCAAACACATCCACCAAAATAAGCATCGTTTGCCATCATCAGTTGCCAATAGTCCTCAAGGTCTCCGGGGCCGTTGCCCATCGCGTGGGAGTATTCGCAAAGGAAGAGGGGCTTTTCAAGCTTGGAGTTTTCAAAGTAGTAATGCTTCATCTCCCACAAAGAGGGATACATACGGCTGTCGATATCGACGTAATCTGCCGTGATGCGCAGCTTTTTGCGCTCTTCGTGAGATGCTTTTTTATAAATATCCATCTTGCGACGGGAAAGGTCCTCGCTGTGTACAAAGCAACCGGGCATACAGCGGTGGAAGTATTCTGCCATCAGCTCGTGATTTTTGCCAACACCGCTCTCGTTGCCAACCGACCAGAACAGTACGCAGGCGCGGTTCTTGTCGCGCTCCATCATGCGCTCGGCACGGTCGAGGTATGCATCCGTCCACTCATCGTTGTCGGTCAAGGCATCCCATTTGCCAAACATACAAAAGCCGTGTGTTTCGAGGTCTGCCTCGTCACAAACGTAAAAACCGAGGCGGTCGCAAAGCTCGAGGAAGCGAGGATCGTTGGGATAGTGGCTTGTACGAATCATATTGACGTTGTGCGCTTTGAGGATGTAAAGGTCGCGCAGCATGTGTTCCACGGGAGTGGCACTGCCGAGTTGAGGATGGCTATCGTGGCGATTAACGCCCTTGCCCTTGACCTTTTTGCCGTTGACGTAGAGCACCTTGCCGCGAATTTCAAAACGGCGGATGCCGACTTCTTGGCGAATCACTTCGTTGCCGCATTGTACATACAATACGTAAAGATTGGGCTCTTCGTCGCTCCAAAGAGCAGGATTTTCAATTTCGATAGCAAAATCTGCGGTTCCATCAACCGCTTTTTTTCCGGATGCGATTTCTACACCCGAGGGAGAAACAAGGCGGTAAGAAACCTCCGTTTTGCCCGTTACGGTCAATTCGGCAGTCACGGTTGCGTTGGCGAAATCATCGGAAAGTGCTGTGCGCGTGTAAATATCTTCGATGTGAACGCTCTCGCGAGAAAGCAAATAGACCTCGCGAATGAGACCCGAGGAGCGAATTTTGTCTTGGTCCTCAAGGTATGTTCCGTCGCACCATTTGAGCACGAGGATCTGCACGCGGTTCTCACCTGCTACGAGAAAATCATTGATGGCAACCTCGGTGGTCATGTGCGACACTTGGCTATATGCCGCAAATTTGCCGTTGATGTAAAGATAGAAACAGGAATCCACCCCCTCAAACACCATATAAATTTTCTTGCTTGCCAAAACGTCACCGTCAACCTCAAAGGTGCGCTCGTAAAGACCGCAAGGGTTATCAACCGGCACGTACGGAGGGTCTACGGGGATGGGATAATTGACGTTGATATAGTGGGGTGTGTCATATCCGCGGTCGAGCGCATATTGCCAGCTCATGGGAACGGGCAGGCGGTCACCCTCTCCAAAATTCCATTCAGTGTTCAAGAAATTGGGTACCTTATGGAGCGCATCGTAATAGCGGAAGCTCCACTCGCCGCAAAGAGAATAGAAATATTCCGAATTCGCGCGGTTGGTGGTATTTGCCGCCGACTCGCTTTGGTAAGGAATGAAATATGCACGCGGTTTTTCGCAACCGATGTGCAAATATTTGGGTGATTGATGGTAATTGAATTCGAGCATTCTGTTATCCTTTCTCCCCAAAAGGGGGATAAAATGATTTCATGGTTTCAGCGGAAACAACATCAAGCCTTCCCCTTGAGGGGAAGGTGGCGAGTTTTACGAGCCGGATGAGGTGTAGCCATCGGAGATGGCGTTAGGATACAAGTAATCTT
>JAFYRH010000104.1 GCA_017559555.1 Clostridia bacterium | reverse complement strand
TTTCAGGAATATAATTTTCTACAAAATAGTAAGCCGCGGCGGCAATAATGAAATAGTCGCCCTCAATGGCAATGTGATTTTCATCGGCAAGCAATGCAAATTCAAGTCCTTGGGTTTGCGTGTTGAGGTTTTTTGAAATTTGGCGAGAGGTCTCTCCCACAACAATTTCGTGCGCATTGAGAGCCGTCGACTCTTCGATAGGCATAACCGAAAGCGTGATATTGGTGCGCGCCAAAACTTCTTTTGCAATGTATTCTGCGGCACGAACGGTATAATCGGATGCATCCTTATCATATACGATAACGTAGGAAGAAAGCGCATCACCGCTCAAAACGGGAGAAGTAAGACCGGTGGGGTCTTTTCTGCCACAAACGGTGCACACCTTGTTTTGGTATGTGTGTTTGCCGGTTGCGGGAATTACCGTAACACCCAATACACCGCACTTGCAGGTTGCAGTCTCTTTGCCCTCGCTCACACAGGTGGGAGCGATAGTTTGCTTGTCATTTTTAAAGTTGTGTGTATGCTCTTTGCCGAGAATCGTCTCGTTGATCCAAGCACAAGAGGTTATTGACAGTAGCATAAGAACCGCCAGTGAAAATGAAAGGATGCCTTTTAAATTTTTCATTATCTGTCTTCTCCTTTTTCATTATGTTTTATTCAGTATACCATATTTTTGTCGATTTGTAAAGCATTTTGTCAAAAGTACATCCTTTTTTAGGTAAACCGCTTGTATTTCCTCCTTTTTTCTGTTATACTGTGTACAGGTCTGTGACCACTTTGAATAATGTTTAGGAGGTTTTCCTATGAATCGCAAAGCGAAATGGATTTGTGCTCCCATAGACACCGAGCAAGCAGGAACTGCTTTTGTTCGTACCTTTGAAATCAAAAAGCCGATAAAGAAAGCAACACTTTCTGCTTCTGCCATCGGTCTTTATACCGCATACATCAACAACGAAAAAGTCGGAAACGATGTTCTCGCTCCCGGTTGGACAATCTATTACGAACGCGTGCAATATCAAACGCATGACGTGACTGCTCTTTTGCAAAACGACAACACCATCCGCATTGAGGTTGGCGCAGGTTGGGCTGTTGGCTCGATTGCTTGGGGCACCAAGATGTTCGCCGACCAAACCGCTACCATTGCCGCACTGACTGTTCTTTATACCGACGGCACACGCGAAGAAATTGTTACAAACACCGATTGGGACGTTTACACGACTCCTATTCTCTACTCCGACATTTATCACGGGGAGACCGTAGATAAAACTGCCGAAATCAAGCATCTTGGCAAGGCGATTCGCTCCGACTATAAAACCAAGCTCATCCCACAAGTGGGCGAGCTTATCACCGAGCACGAGCGCCTCGCGCCCGTTGAACTGATTCGCACTCCTAATGGAGAAACGGTCATTGACTTTGGACAAAACATGACAGGCTACGTTGAGGTTCGCATCAAAGCTGAACGTGGGGCGCGCATTAAAATTCACCACGCTGAGGTTCTCGACAAAGACGGCAATTTTTACACCGAAAACCTGCGCAAAGCAAAATGCGAAAACCTCTACATCTGCTCCGGCGATGAGGATGTTTTCAAGCCTTCCTTCTCTTTCCAAGGCTTTCGCTATATTCGCTTGACCGAATTCCCCTTTGAAAACGTTGATCTCGATGCTTTCCGTGCGATTGTCGTTCACTCGGATATGAAGCGCACCGGATATTTCCGCTCGGGCAACGAGAAGATCAATCAGCTTTATCACAACGTTGTATGGGGTCAAAAGGGCAACTATGTTGACATCCCCACCGACTGTCCGCAACGAGACGAGCGTCTTGGTTGGACGGGTGACGCGCAGGTATTTGCGCGCACGGCTGCCATCAACTTCAACGTCAAAAAGTTCTTTGCCAAGTGGCTTGGCGAAATGGCTATTGAGCAACGCGCCAACGGCGGCATTCCGCAATATATTCCACGTTGCAACAAGGATCGCAATGCGTATTCTGCCATTGCCACGGGTTGGGCAGATGCCGCTTGCATCATCCCTTGGGAAGTCTACCTCGCCTATGGCGACAAGGATCTGCTTGCCGAGCACTACCCCATGATGCGCAAATGGATCATGTATTTGCACTACACCGGTCCCGAAGAATTCTTGTGGCTTGGCGGTGACCACTACGGTGACTGGCTTGCCATGGACCACGGTGAGGACAGCTACAACGGTGCTACCTCTACCGACTTTATTGCAAGTGCCTTTTACGCAAACTCGGTTGCCCTCATTCGCAAAGCCGAGCGCGCACTTGGATATGACACCAAAAAGTTTGATGAACGCTATGAAAAAGTGGTTGCGGCTTTCCGCGAGCACTACATTCCCAATGGCGAGCTTCGCCAATATCCCGATCTCAATACCGGTCACCACAGTGTTTCCAATCCTCCCAACGAAACGCAAACCGCCTATGCGTTGGTACTCAAGTTTGGTCTTTGCGAAGAAAAAGACCGCCCGCGTTTTGCCGCTCGTCTTGTAGAAATGATTCGTGCAAACGGCAACCGTATGACCACCGGATTTTTGGGCACGCCTTATCTCTTGCACGCGCTCACCGAAAACGGTTATGCCGATGTAGCATACGATCTGCTCTTCCAAGAACAAAATCCCTCCTGGCTCTTCTCCGTTAACCACGGGGCAACCACCATTTGGGAGCATTGGAACGGCATTAAAGAGGACGGCAGTTTTTGGAGTAAGGATATGAACTCCTTTAACCACTACGCCTACGGTGCGGTTTACGATTGGATCTTTGGCAAGGCAGTTGGTATTGAACCCGTGGACAATGCCCCCGCCTACCGCGAGATCAACCTCGCACCTCACCCCGACCGTCGACTCGGCTATGCCGATGCCTCGATCGACACCCAATACGGCACCATCCGTTCCTATTGGTACTACAAAAACAACACCGTCTATTACGAATTCACGATTCCCGCAGGTGTCACCGCTCGTCTCACCCTCCCTTCGGGTAGAACCGAGGTGCTGACAGACGGCACGTATCATTACGCTGAATAATTTAGGAGATTTGCAGGGGAACCTTTTTCGCGAAAAAGGTT
>JAFYRH010000103.1 GCA_017559555.1 Clostridia bacterium | reverse complement strand
TCCATTTAAACGGCAGTGTTGCATTTAATTATACCGATGCAGGCACCTACGATTACAGCTTTGTTATTGTAGACGATAACTATGAAGGCATCCTTGAGGGCACTTATCAAATCCAACCCATCGTAATCACTATCACTCTCAAGCTTGAAAAGGATAGTATTTCCGTGGGTCAAGAGATCCCTGCTCTCACATACGAGGTTTTGGGTGCTGACGGAATGAGCCCTGAAGAGCTTGCATCCTTTATTTCGATTGTTGAACCTAAGATTGACGGTATTGGTGAATACACCGTTACCGCAATCAGCTCCGACCCCAATGTTGAGTTGTTGGTAACTCCCGCTACACTTACCGTAGTGCTTGGTACGCTCAACGTTGGTGCTCCCACGTTTGTAAACGGCAACGTATCTTACGGCTCTGCACTTTCCACCGTTGTTTTTGAGGATCATCCTCACGGTTGGTGGGAGTGGGCGAACCCCAACGATTTGGTTGGTGAGGTTCTTCCCGATGCAGATTGGGAGGGTCACTTGGCTATCTTTACTCCTATTGCGGGTAGCAAATATGCCAAGGAATATTACTATGTAAAAAACCTTAACGTTCTGCCTAAAAAGTTGGATATCGTTGTTGATAGAACCGATGATATTGGCGGAATTGCCGGTACGATCACCGTTGATTATACTCCCGGCAAGGCATGGTCTATTCTTTATCAAATTGTAGAATCGGGCACAAGCAATCTCTATGCAGATCCCGTTTTGAGACTTTATTACACCTACGAAGACGTTGACTGTGACACTATCAGCTTTGAGAATGCAGGCAAGTATATTGTAACCTTGACTCTTGACGGTGGTACAAATTACGAAAAAGTTACGGCAAGTGTTATTCTTGACGTTCGCAAGATCGATCCTACATTTGAGGTTGAAACAACACTTACCGAAACATGGAAGCCCGCGTTGACACTTGGTCAAATCGCTCTTCCCACAGCTCCCAACGGCTATTTTGTTTGGGGCAATTGGATGAACGGTGAAGAAGATTCCACTGCGGCAGGAGAGTCCCTGAACGCAAACGGCGATTTCTACTACCGTGACGCAACCTTTATTCCTTACGATGAAGTCAACTATAACCGCGTAGTTGTTACCTTTGGGGTAAAGGTGAACAAAGCTATCCCCGAAATTGAGGGTGTCAACAATAGTTACGAATTTATCTACAACGGCAACGTTCACACCGTTCTCGGTGCTACCGTAAACCCCGATAAGTACGTAGATACTCCCGTTTTCGAATACACCAACAAGGCAGACGGCACACCGTTTGCTGTTACCGAAGCAGGCACCTACACCTTGATCGTTACCTTGCTTGAGGGCGAGAGCGGTAACTACGAGAGTGTACAAATCGAAGTAACTGTAACTGTTGCTAAGGCAGATCCTCAAAAGCCTGTCCAATTGCAAAATGCAGTATACGGCGATTTGATTCTCGAAACGCTTGTTCTTCCCGAGCACGCAGAGGGCGTTTGGAGCTTTGTGGACGTTGATGCAACCACCACGGTTGGTGTTGTTGGACAAAAAGTATTTGTAGCAGTCTTTACACCTACCACCGGCAACTACAACTCCATTGAGGTGCCGATTACCGTTGAGGTTGCAAAGAAATATATCAGCGTACCCAAGATTTCCGAATTGAACAAAACACAGGTTTACACGGGCGCACTTCTCACCTCCGGCTTGGCGTCGGCGGAGGGATACACCGTAACAGACCTTGGCGGCATCAACGTTGGTACCTACAAGGTCCAAATCGTTCTTGATACCGCAAGCTACGAGTGGAGCAGCTTCGGGATTGAATCTGCATTCGAGCTTGAATACAGCATCGTTCGTGCCGACAATGCATGGACGGTTGCACCCACCATCAAGTCCGTATGGACATACGGTGATACCGATGGCTTGAGCGAAAGCGCACTTGCACAGTACAAGGGTATTGCTTCCGCGCGCGTTGGCGAGGTTGTTGTGCTTTACGCACAGCAGGGAACCGAGGCGTACAGCAACGTATTCCCGACTGCGGCAGGCAAGTACACGGTTAAATTCATCGTTACCGATTCCAATTACAACGATCTGGTAAAGACAATTGACTTTACTATTAACAAAAAGGTGATTGCTACCCCCGCATACACCGGCACATACTTCTACACCGGTAGCGATATCGTCGCGGATATCCCGACCTCCGATCTCTACACCGTTGCAGGCAACGTTGCAAAGAACGCAGGCAGATATGTAGCAACTCTTACCTTGAACGACAGTGCAAACTACGCATGGAGCACCGGTGAATCCGATTCCATTACCCTTGCGTACGAGGTTCTTACCTCCGGTGTTGCACTCACTGTTACCATCAACGGCTGGACTTACGGTCAAGCAGCAAATCTTCCCACAGTTACCGTTAACAAGACATTCAGCGATGAGGTTTCCTACATTATTGAATACTCCGATGACGGTATTGCGTGGAGCACGACCGTTCCTACCGATGCAGGCACCTACACAGTAAGAGCAAAAATCGAGGATACCGAAAACTACAACGGCACCGAGGCAACCTGCAGCTTTACCATTGCAAGAGCTACCGTAACCGTTGACGGCGTAGAGGATTCCTACTCTAAGAATTACGACGGCGAAGAATTTACCGTTCCCGCAGCAACCGCTTCCAACAGTGCAACGGTTAAGTCTGTTATCACTAAGGACGGCAAGGTAGTTGAAGCTATCGTTGGCGCAGGTGAATATTCTATCACCTATAGCGTTACCGAAAGCAAAAACTATAACGCAGCAATCAGAACGGTTGTTGTAACAGTCGATAAAGCAGACGTTACAGTTTCCAAGCCCGTTATCAACGGCTGGACCTATGGGGACACCGCAAAGGCTCCCGCTGCAGGCTTCGATCAAATTTTCGCGCAGATCAGCAACAGCGAAATCGCCTTCAAGTATTTCACCGATGCAGAATGCAACAATGAGATCACCAATCCTGTTGATGCAGGCACCTACTACGTTAAGGCAATTTTTGCAGGCAACGATAACCTCAACGCTTCAGAGAGCGAGGCTACTGAGTTTGTTATTGCAAAATTTGCAGTTAAGGTTCCCACCGTATCCGATAAGGCATACAACGGACAAAACCAAACAGCAGGTCTTGCAAACAGCACAGAGTACACGGTTGTTGACCTTGGCGGTATCAACGTTGGCACATACAAGGCAGTTGTAACGCTTGTTAGCGACAACTACATTTGGGCTGACGGCACAAGCGAAGCGAAGGAACTCACCTACGCAATCACTCCTATTGCAAATACCGAAGTATTTGAGAACGTTGAGTACACCGCAACCTACGGTGACCTCATCGAAAACATTATCAAGCTTCCCGCAGGTGTACAAGGTACATGGAGCATTGATACCAATGAAACAACCGTTGGTAACGCAGGTGTCAACACCTTTACGGCAGTCTTTACTCCTGATGAAACAGGCAACTACATCCGTCGCGAAGTAACCATTACCGTTACTGTTGCAAAGGCAATTGTTACCGTTCCCACCGAATACACCACCGAATACGTCTACACGGGTACCAATATTACTGCAACCATCCCGACATCGACACTCTACACGGTTGCAAATAACACCGCAAAGAACACAGGTAATTACAACGCTGTTTTGACTTTGACAGATAGTGCAAACTACGTATGGAGCAACGGTGACACGCTCGTTACCACCGTTCCTTACAGCATTACCAAGGCAAGCGTTACACTTTCCGACCTTGCCCTTGAGCATTGGACCTACGGTCAGGCAGCAAACGTACCCACAGTTATCATCAATAAGAGCTTTGCTGATGACGTTGCCGTTTACTTCGAGTATTCTGTAGACGGTGCGGCTTGGAGCAAGAATGTTCCTGTAGCAGCAGGCACATATCAAGTAAGAGCTATTGTTGGTGATACCGATAACTACTTCGGATACACCTCCGATGCTTACACGTTCGCTATTGCAAAGGCAACTGCGTTTGTAAACGGTGTAAATGCAGGTGACGTTCTCACTCAAGTTTACAACGGCAACGCTTATGTATTCCCGTCCGTCATTCAAGCATCTCACAACGAGTCCGCACTTCAATTTGCTATTGCATATAACGGTACGGCAGTTGATGAAATCGTAAATGCAGGAGAATACACAGTAGTGATTACACTTGCCGAAAGTGCTAACTACAACGAAGCAAGTGTTGCATTCACCGTTGCAATTGCAAAGGCTGACAATAACGATTCTGTTACTACCGAGCAAAACGCAACCTATGGCGATGCTATCTCGGCTATCGTTCTGCCTACAAGCACCATCGGTACTTGGACCATCAAGGAAGCGGCTACCACCGTTGGCAACGCAGGTGTTAACACCTTTACGGCACTCTTCACACCCGCCACCGAGAACTACAATTCTCGCGAGGTAACTATCACCGTTACCGTTGCAAAGGCTATTGTTGAAAAGCCGATCATTAACCCCGTAGAATATACCGGTGAAAAACTCTTCTCCGGTCTTGTTGATACCACGCTCTACACCGTTGTGGATAACGGCGGTATCGACCACGGCGAGTATGATGTTGTTCTTACACTTGTAGATGCTGACAACTACAAGTGGGATACTTCAGGCGAAGCATCTATCACCGTTAAGTTTGTTATTTCCACTGCTATCAACAAGTGGGTTGAAGCACCCGTCATCACCACTTGGGAATACGAAAGTGCGGGCGATCATGCCGGCAAGGCAACCGCAATGCACGGTGACGTTCTGATTGAGTATAAACTCGCAGATGCTCCCGACAGTGCATACAGCACCGTTCTTCCCACAATTCCCGGTGACTACGTGGCAAGATTTACAACAACGGATGATAACTACACAATTCTTTCCGAAACCAAGAATTTCTCGATTACCAAGAGAAAGATCGCACCTCCCACACAAACACAAACAAGCTTTATTTACACAGGAAGCTTGATCACCTCCGATTTGAGTGACGGTTTCGGCTATGCCGTAGTTGCAGACGAGGGACGTATCAACGTCGGTTCCTTCACCGCAACCGTATCGCTCACCAGCGAATACTACGTATGGGCAGACGGTACAAGTGCAGATAAGACGTTCACTTATAGCATTACTCCTGCAATCAACACCGAAGAGATCACTCTTGCATACAATGCAATCTACGGTGATCTTGTTAAGGATGTTATCACACTTCCCGCAGGCGTACAAGGCACATGGAGCATCGTAGATGTAACCGATGCTACCACGGTTGGCAACGCAGGCACAAGAACCTTTAAGGTAGTATTCATTCCCGACGAAGTAGGCAACTACAACGGTCGCGAAGAAACCGTTACCGTTACCGTTGCAAAGGCATCTGTAACACCTCCTACCGTAACAAAGCAAGAGGGTGTTGAGTATACCGGCAACAAGGTAGCCTCCGGTGTTCCTTCTACTGATCTTTACACAGTTACCGATATCGGTGGTGTGGCTGTTGGCACTCACAAGGTACAACTCACCCTTACCGATAAGGAAAACTATAAGTGGTCGGACGGTGATTCCGAAGATATCTACTTCGATTACGTAACCGTTGTCAAGGCACAAAACCGCGATGAGATTCCCACCTACGTGGCAACCTACGGTGATTCTCTTGCAACGCTGACACTTCCCACATCCGCAACCGGCTCTTGGAAGTGGCAGACCATTACCGAAGTAGGCAACGTCGGCGAAGAAAACAAGCACGTTCTTGTATTCACTCCTGCCGATTCTGCAAACTACGGGGACAGAACGGTTGAGGTTATCATTACTGTTAATCCCAAGGCTGTAACCGCTCCCGCAATTCCCGAGGCAAACCGCAATCAGGTTTACACCGGCGAGGCACTCTTCTCGGGCTTGACGGCAGGCGAGGGCTACACCGTTACCGAGGCTGCAAATCCCGTGAATACGGGCGCACACGTTGCAACCGTATCGCTCAAGAGTATCAACTACGTTTGGGCTGACGGCACGACCGAAGCGAAAGAGCTTACCTATAATATTATTGCTGCAGAAAACACCGAAGAGATCACTCTTGCGTACACCGCAACCTACGGTGACCTGCTCAAGGATATCATCACACTTCCTGCAGGCGTACAAGGCACATGGCGCATTGATAC
>JAFYRH010000102.1 GCA_017559555.1 Clostridia bacterium | reverse complement strand
GCTTCTGCTTCGGTCTTTGCTTTGGCTTCTGCCTCGGCTTTTGCCTTGGCTTCTGCTTCGGCTTTTGCCTTGGCTTCTGCTTCGGCTTTTGCCTTAGCTTCTGCCTCGGCTTTTGCCTTGGCTTCTGCTTCAGCCTTTGCTTTGGCTTCTGCTTCGGCCTTTTCAGCTTCTATTTTACGGAGTTCTTCTTGGGCTTGAAGTTCTTGCTCTCTCTTCTTTTTGCCAAAGAGTTTATCCAAAAATCCCATTCCACTCTTCTCCTTCTTTCTTGGAAATATCATTTACGTCGAGCATCAGAATCTTGGAGATACCGTGCTCGGGCATGGTTACACCGTAGAGTCTATCGGCAGCCGCCATTGTACCGCGACGGTGCGTGATCATGATGAACTGCGTACCGTGAGAATAGCGCTTGATGTACTGTGCCAAACGCTCAACGTTTACTTCGTCGAGTGCCGCCTCAATCTCGTCCAAAATACAGAACGGCGTGGGGTTAACCTGAATGGTTGCAAAGAACAGTGCAACACCTACAAACGCCTGCTCACCACCGGAAAGCTGCATCAAGTTCTTGATGATTTTGCCGGGAGGTGCGGCCTTGATCTCAATACCGCTCTCGAGTACGTTTTCGGGATCGGAGAGAGACAATTCGGCAGAGCCACCGCCAAAGAGCTCGGCAAATACCTTACCGAAGTTCTCATTGATCTTGTTGAAGGAATCGATAAAGGATGCCTTCATTTCCACTTCGAGTTGGCTGATGATACCGTTGAGTTCCTTGCGTGCGGCTTCAAGGTCGTTGATTTGTGCGCTCATGTAATCGTAACGCACCTTAACTTCCTCGTACTTGTTAACAGCATCAAGGTCAACGTGACCGATAACACGCAGCTTGTTGCGGCAATCGGTTTGCAGAGCCATCATTTCGGCACGGTTCTCCTTGGTAACGGGAGGATAGCCGAGGGCTACTGCATCGGCACGGGTAAGCTCGTAATCATCCCAAAGTTTGGTTGCAAGCTTATCCTGTGTATCGCGCAGATTGGCAAGCTTAGATTCACACTTGGTGTGCTCGCGGAATACGAGCTCCTTGTGATTCATTCTATCACGCAATTTGGCATTTAACTCATTGAGTTTACGCTCAAATTCGAAGTTGTCTTTTTCTGCAATACTGCGCTTTTCATTGAGGCGTTCGAGTTCTGCGGTTGCTGCAGTGTGCGCCTTACGGTTGGCTTCCATCGCCTCATTGGTCAAGCGAATTTGTTCGGTTTGCGTATTGATTCTGCCGGAAAGCGTCATCATTTCGCGGTTGAAGGTCTCGATTCGCTCTTCGGAAGCGGTCTTGAGCATAGTAGCCGTGTCGATATCCTTTTGGTTTTCGCTAATGCGGATATAGAGTTCGGTCAAGCTTCTCGAAATTTCGTCGAGTCGCAGAATAATTTCGCCACGCTCTGCATCCTTTTCCATACGGAAATCGGTCATCTCACCAATGCGGTGACGAAGTGTCTTTGCCTCGGTTGTGAGCGTTTCGATATCTTCTTCGTATTTGATTTTTGCATTCTCATATTCCTGCATATCGGCACGGAGCTTGGTGAGAAGTGTATCGTTTGCGTCCTTTTTGGCGCGGAGTTGATCGAGTTGGCTGTTTTCGGTGTTGCGAAGAACTGCAATCAGCTCGCGACGATCCTCAGCCGCGTACTTTTCGTCCTCAGCATTTTGAACTTCTTCGGTCAGCTTTGCAACCTCAGCCTCGAGCTTTTCGACAGCAGCCTTGCGCTCTTCAAGCTCGGTCTCCAAGCGTTTGATCTCGCCCGCACGGGAAAGGATACCGTTGCCGGTGCGCACAGAACCACCCGTGAAGGAACCGCCTGCGTTGATTTGTTGACCGTCGAGGGTAACAACACGTACGCGATAATGCAATGCCTTTGCCATAACGCTTGCGTGCTCGATGTTATCGAAGACAACGATTCTGCCAAGCAAGGAAGAAAGTACTTGGCTAAATTCCTTTTTGGCATCTACCAAAGTATCGGCAACACCAATGTAGCCTTCAAATCCTGCGGCATCTGCAATCTCTTTGGTGGGCTCGCTTGCCTTCATAGAAGTCAAGGGAAAGAAGGTTGCTCTACCCGCTTCACCGCGCTTGAGGGTATGCATTGCTGCCTTTGCGGTAGCTTCATCTTCAACAACAATGTTTTGCAGATTTGCGCCAAGAGCAATCTCAATAGCGGTCAAATATTTGTCGCTGACGGAGATAACTTTGGAAAGAGGACCGTAGATGGTTCCGCAGGGGGCACCGTGTGCGTCGGTGATCTTCCCTTCTCCGTATTGCTTCATAACGTAACGAACAGCATTGGAGTAGCCCTCAAATTGCTCTTCCATTGCCTTGAACGTAGAAATACGTTGTGCAATCGAATCGCGGCGGAAAGTTTCGTTATTCAGTTTTGCAGTATTTGCTTTGAGAGATGCGGTAGCATCGGCAAGAAGTTGCTCATGCTTGGAGATATCTCCATCGATACTTGCAATCTCTGCATCGTATGCGGCAACCGCGCGCTCCTTGACGGCACACTGCTCGGTGAGTTCGTCGGAAATCTTACGGTAACCTTCAAGCTCGGTCAATGCCGAACTGTTTTTATCGGTATCGGAATTCTTTGCGTTTTCAAGAACAGAAATGCGAACCTTAACGTCTACCGCTTCGTTCTCAAGAGCGCGAATGTCCTCAAGTGCTTGTGCAACGTTTGCTTCAAGCTCGCTTGCCTTTGCAGTCAAGTGTGTTTGCTCAACGGTAAGCTTTTCTTGCTCCTTGATGAGTTCTTCGCCTCTCTCTTGCAACTGCGCGATATGTGCGGTGTGCTTGGAGCAAGCTTCCATTTCGTTTTGCAAAGCCTTTTCGGTGCCACCTACGCTACCCTGCGTTGCGGCAATCAGTTCTTTTGCGTGAGAAACGGTATTCTCTGCTACGCGATATTCACTCTCGAGTTGATGGCAACGGTCGGTTTGCTCGCGAATTTGTGTCAAGAGCTCTTCGGATTCCTTTTTGCTGCTTTGCGAAGCCTCGAACAGTTTTGCATTTTGAGTCTCAAGAGATTGAATGCCGTCCTCTGCCATTTGCAGATCGAAGGTTGCGCGCTTCATTGCCTCCTCAGCAGAAGCCAACTCATCATGCAGCTTTTCGGTATCGTAAAGCCAAAGGCTGACGTCTGCTTTCTTCTTGTTTTCCATCAGCTCAATTGCCTTTTTGGCTTTTTCAGCTTCCTTTTGCAAGGGACCTACCTGCGCCGATACCTCTTGGAAGATATCGTTTGCACGCAGCATATTATCCTCGGTTGCGGCAAGCTTTCTTTCTGCTTCGTTTTTCTTGTAACGGTATTTTGCAATACCCGAAGCATCCTCAAACACGCTGCGGCGCTCTTCGCTCTTACGGGATACCATTTCTGCGATACGACCCTGACCGATGATGGAGTAACCGTCACGGCCAACACCCGTATTCATAAAGAGCTCGTAAATATCCTTGAGACGAACGCCTTTGCGGTTGATAAAATATTCACTGTCGCCCGAACGGTAGTAGCGACGGGTAACTGTAACCTCATCGTAGGGGCAATCCAATTTTGCAAATTCTCCGCGGTTATCAAAGGTGACCGATACCTCGGCATATCCCATAGGACGGCGACTGTCGGCACCGCCAAAGATAACGTCCTCCATTTTGCTACCACGCAAGCTCTTGGACGAGATTTCACCGAGTACCCAACGCATAGCGTCGGCAATATTCGATTTTCCCGAACCGTTAGGGCCTACGATGACCGTAACGCCGTGGCTTCCGTTGCCATCCTCATTGATAAGATCAACCTTTGTCTCGCTTTCAAACACGAGTTTGGTCTTATCGGGGAAAGATTTGAAGCCTTGCATTTCCAATGACTTTAAGTACACAGTGTCTATCCTCCTAAACCGTTTTTTGAGAGTGTGGAAGCACACGGCACTCCACAAGACTCTCACAAGCGACTACGCGATGGACGGTGACGCCCGTTTCGCGTTGTAATTTTTCAATGTTGCGTCGGTGTTGACCGACGGTGGCGGAAAGCTCCCGTGGAGGAACCTCCAAAACAATTCCCTCTCCTGCAAGTCCCGATTGCAGTACTGCCTCCTTCACCTTTTGATAAAGGCATTCACCAAGAATCATCTCGCCAAGGGCGGGATGGTTGGGACCGGCATATACGGCCTCGGGTGAGGTTAAACTCTCTGTTGCACACAGCCCCACGCGTATGCACGGGAGCGCGCGCGCGCGAAAAATTTGCAACACGGGTGCTGTACGTTCAATCGCCTCCTCAACCGAGAGAGGCGCGTACGCTCCGTGTTGTGCCATTTCGCACAGAGGGGTGTCGTAAAACACGACGGTGGGATAGATCCGCACGGCGGATGCCCCCAATTGGCAGATTTTTTGCGCAGTTTTGATCTCACTTTCGGCATTGGCGCCGGGGAGTCCTATCATCATTTGCCCAACAAGCGAGAATCCTGCCCTAGCAACCGCTCGGCAGGCATCCTCTGCCTGTTTTGCGGTATGCCCCCGTCGACACGCCAAAAGCACGGCATCATCCATACTTTGGAGTCCGAGTTCGATAGTTTTGACTGAATATCGCGCAAGAATAGATAAAATTTCGTCATCAATGTAATCGGGTCTTGTGGAAAGACGAATCGCCTTTACCCTGCCCTCCTTAACGTAGGATTCTGCCAAATCCAAAAGGCGGCACATAAGGTCTCTTTCGATGCCCGTAAACGAACCGCCAAAAAAGGCGATTTCGGCTTCATCTGTGACAGAAAGAGTTGATAAAACCCGCTCGATTTCGTCCCTTACGCTCTCCTCGGAGAACTCTTGGTGCTCGGAGATAGAGCGTTGATTGCAAAACACGCATTGGTTGGGACACCCCAAATGCGGAATGAAAACGGGAATGTTGACGTGGCGCATATCAGATAAGTCCAAACAACGACAAAGCTGCCTTTGCCGCTGCTTGTTCTGCTGCCTTTTTGGAGTGGCCTTGTCCACTACCGATACAGTTTGCGCCAAGATAAAGGTCAACCGTGAAGGTCTTGTTGTGGTCAGGACCGCTCTCGCCCGTCAAGCGATATTCGAGTACCTCTTTTTGTTCGCGGTCTTGTTGAATGAATTCCTGTAAACGCGATTTGCTATCGATGCGAACGTCACCCATTTCGGGAAGAACGTCCATTGCCGATTTCACCATTGGCAAAAGGAATTTTGCAACCGATTGCATGCCCACTTCGGCTCCTGCATCGAGATAGATAGCAGCAAGAAGCGCTTCGAAAGCATCCGCCAAAATGGCAGGCTTTTGCGCTCCGCCGTTTTGTGCCTCTCCCTTGCCAAGCAAAAGAAATTCGCCAAGTCCGATCTTTTCAGCAAAGGAAGCCAATGCCGCCTCACAAACTACTGCAGAGCGGATGCGTGTGAGCGTTCCCTCGGGGTACTCGGAAAAATGCGTATAGAGATAGTTGCTGACCACCAAGGAGAGCACGGAATCTCCCAAAAATTCCAATCGCTCGTTGCAGAGCAAGTGATGATTGCGTGCACCTGTCTCGTTGGAATAAGACGAGTGTGTTACCGCACGCTCCAAATAGCTGATATTGTCGAAATGATAGCCAACGCGCTCTTGTAAAACAGTTAGAGAAATTGCCATATTGCACCTCCTTTGTTAGTCTTTTGATCTTGATTAAAGTGTTGCGAGCGTTTGGTCGATAATAGACAGCGCACGCTCTGCAAGTTTTTCGTTTTTAGCGGCTTTGCCGCCCTTAACACGGTAGCCAAGCGGTGTTACAATGCCAAAGTTTGCGTTCATTGGCGCAAAAGCACCGGTGCCGCCGCGGCTGACGTAGTCTGCCATAGCGCCAAGCATGGTTTCGGCAGGCAGGGCAAGCTTGTCTTTACCGAGTGCGCGGTTCGCTGCGTTAATGCCTGCGAGCAGTCCGCTTCCGGCTGACTCTACGTAGCCCTCAACACCCGTCATTTGTCCTGCAAAAAAGACATCGGGACGTGCGTTCATTGCGTAGGTATTATCGAGAATGCCGGGAGAGTTGAGATAGGTGTTGCGGTGCATAACACCGTAACGTAAAAACTCTGCATTTTCAAGTCCGGGAATCATACGGAACACTCTTCTCTGCTCGGGGAAAGTCAGATGTGTTTGGAAGCCAACGAGATTGAACATTGTGCCCTCGCGGTTCTCTTTGCGAAGCTGAACAACAGCATAAGACTCCTTGCCTACACGGGGGTCAACCAAGCCAACGGGCTTGAGCGGACCATAACACAAGGTTTCATACCCTCTCTTTGCCATTACTTCAACAGGCATACAGCCTTCAAAAACCTTAACGTTCTTTTGGCTTTCTTTGTCAAACTCTTTGAGTTCGGCTTCTTCCGCGGTGGTAAGAGCTTGCCAAAAAGCATCGTACTGCTCTTTGTTCATGGTACAGTTGATATAATCGGCATCCCCCTTATCGTAGCGAGATGCAAAAAATGCAACGTCCATATTGATGGTAGAGGCATCGACGATAGGTGCAGCTGCATCAAAGAAATGCAAGTTGCCACAGCCGAGGTCGTTTTTGATAAATTCTGCCATAGCATCCGAGGTCAGAGGCCCCGTAGCAATCACGGTGACAGTTCCCTCTTCGAGAGAGGAAACCTCTTCTTCTACCACCTCGATATTGGGATGGTTACGGATGCTATGGTTTATATACTGTTAAAATTTGGTGCGGTCGACTGCCAATGCAGATCCTGCTGGAACACGCGTCGCATCTGCCGCTTGCATAATCAAAGAATCGAAACGGCGCATCTCCTCTTTGAGGAGTCCAACTGCGTTGGAAACACAATCCGAACGCAAAGAATTAGAACATACAAGTTCTGCAAAACCATTGGAATGGTGCGCGGGCGTCATTTTGCGGGGCTTCATTTCAAAAAGCCTTACCTTGACACCGCGCTGTGCGGCTTGCCAGGCTGCTTCACAGCCTGCAAGCCCTGCGCCATAAATGTTGATGTGTGACATACTCATTATTCTTCGCCTTGCTCTTTTGAGGTTGCGGGAATTTCGCGACTATATTTGCAAGCCTCATCGTGGCAAACGAGCATGCTCTTGCCCTTTTTGCGGAACAGCATTTTGCCGCAGGTGGGACAAAGCTCATTGGTGGGAACATCCCAAGAAGAGAAATCACATTCGGGATAACGTTCGCAGCTATAGAAAACGGTGCGGTTGCGACCGTATTTGGTCAAAATCTTAGCTTCACATTTGGGACACTTTGCGCCAACCTCGTGTACGCGCGCCTTGGTGAAGCGGCACTCGGGGTAACGTGCGCACGCATAGAAGGTACCGAACTTACCCTTACGCAAAACCATATCGCCACCACACTTTTCGCACTTGAAATCTGCAACAACTGTTGCCTTCTTTGCGGGTTCTTTTACTTCTTCCTCAACAACAGCAGGCTCGGTCTCTTCGGGCTTTTCTGCTTCGGGAGGAGTCAAGGGTTTGGTGTTGCGGCAGGTGGGATAGTTGGGACAAGCGGCAAATTTGCCAAAACGACCGTTGCGAACGATCATGCGGCTGCCGCACTTTTCGCAAATGATGTCGGTTTCTTCGGGAGGAATCTCAATGCTCTTTTGACCGATGTTCTTTTCAGCCTCTTCCAATTGACGGGAGAAATCTGCCCAGAACTTTTTGAGAACGTTCAGCATTTCCTCGTCGCCCTCTTCGATTTTATCGAGGTCACGTTCCATTTCTGCGGTAAAGCCGTAGTCTACGATGGTTTGGAAATTTTGCTCCATCAATTGGTTGGTTACTATGCCAAGAGGTGTGGGAACAAATGCCTTGCCCTCGCGCTTAACATAGTTGCGTGTGATGATAGTGCTGATGATGGTTGCATAGGTACTGGGACGGCCGATATCAAGATCCTTGAGCATCTTGATAAGGGATGCATCGTTGTATCTTACGGGAGGCTCGGTGAAGTGCTGTGTCAATTCGGCATCCTCGGCAGAAAGCTCGTCGCCCATTTCAAGCTCGGGCAGGCGAATATCCTTAATAGCCTTGGGTTCGTGATCGTTTGCATTGGTTTCCTCGGTAGCTTCAAACACTGCCATGTAACCTTGGAATGCAACAGAATATCCGCTTGTGCGGAAGAGATAACCTGCGACACTCAAATCAATGCTGATGGTGTTCAAAGTAGCGGATTCCATTTGGCTTGCGATAAAGCACTCCCAAATGAGTTTATAAAGTTTGAATTGATCGGGGGTGAGTTGACGGCGAATCATTGCGGGCTCAAGTTCTACACGGGAAGGACGAATTGCTTCGTGTGCATCTTGCGCGCCTGCGCGAGATTTGTAAACTCTTGCCGTTTCGGGACAATATTGTGCGCCGTACTTTTGCATAATGAAATCGCGTGCGGCATTTTGTGCATCGGCAGAGACACGAACAGAGTCGGTACGCATGT
>JAFYRH010000002.1 GCA_017559555.1 Clostridia bacterium | reverse complement strand
GCGGCGACGATCCGATACAAAACCGCGAGGCTTTTAGCCGATGCGGGATATGGTTAGAAATCTCGGTGGCTTGCTAATAGGATGTTACATTTGTGAAAGAAAGCCACCAAAACTCCAAGCCATATCCCTTCGTCGCTTTCGCTCCTCGGTTTCACCTCGTTCTTCACTCGGTGAAACTTCGACTGCGTGCTTCGCACTCCGCTCAGAATGACAGGTTGATTGTTTGTTTGGTGGTATGCGTTTGTTTTCGGTGGGACGCCGAGGACGTCGTCCCCTACAAGAAATTTTTATCTTTCCTGTAGGGGCGATTCACGAATCGCCCGTTTTTGCACGCAATACCCGTTCGTTTTCGGGACGTCGAGAGCGCCGTCCCCTACCACAAATTTTAATGTTTTCCGTAGGGGCGATTCACGAATCGCCCGCCTTTATTTGCGATAGTCGCTCGTTTTCGGGGCGTCGAGGACGTCGCCCCCTACAAAAGTTGTTTGCTTTGCATTGTTTTTGATATGTTATGGGTTTGAGCAACGTGTAAAAAGCCAAATGGAAACATTCCTCGTAGGGGGCGACGTCCTCGACGCCCCGCCTTTTACGATACCAACAGAACAAACAATTATGATGACATATCGTAGTTTTGTTTTATATCGTCTTTTCTTTTTCCTTGACAACCCTACACATTTGTGGTACAATAAAACCAATGATTTGGCGCGATTAGAAAAACCAAATTTTCGCGCACAAAAGGAGACTATTATGAAACGCAAAACAAACGGGTTTCACCACCTCGCGCTCAAATGCGTAGACGAAAAACATTTTGATGATACGGTGCATTTTTACCGTGACCTATTGGGTATGGGACCTGTTCGCACGTGGTACGATGCAAACAATCATCCCTGCACAATGCTCGACACCGGCTCGGGCGTGCTCGAAATCTTCTCTACCGGAGGGACTCCTTTGCATAGCGCATATAACGGTGTCAGCGGCGCGCTCAATCACATCGCATTCGCGGTGGATGACGTTGACGACTGCATCGAGACCGTCCGTTCGGCGGGCTATCTTGTTACCGTAGAGCCGAAGGACATTTGTATCCCATCCAATCCCCCCTACCCTGCGCGCATTGCGTTTTGCATTGGCCCCGTAGGAGAAGAAATTGAATTTTTTGAAGAAAAATAACCAAATAGAAAGGCACATCTATGCGTATTCTTGCCCTTGGCGACATTGTTGGACACGTTGCCATTGACTACCTTGCCGAAAAGCTTTGGGCTTTTCGCGCCCAAAACAAAATTGACTTTTGTGTTGCAAACGGAGAGAACGCCACCGAAATTCGCGGTATTTCCGCCGCCGATGCCGAGGCGATCCTCGGAACAGGCGTTGACCTCATCACCCTTGGCAACCACGCCTTTGGCATGAAAGATATTTATTCCTACCTCGATGCCAACGAGCATTGCATTATTCGCCCTGCCAACTACCCCACCGACGCCCCCGGCGTTGGCTACACCATCTTTGGTGTGAACAACTGGCGCGTTCTTTGCATCAACGTCAGCGGCAGAGTCTATCTCGATCCGCTCGCATCTCCTTTTGATACCGTTGACCGCATCCTTGACCGCGAAGCGGGTCGCTACGACGTGGCACTCCTCGATATTCACGCAGAGGCAACCAGCGAAAAGCTTGCTATCGGTCGCTATTTTGACGGACGTGTACAGGTTATGTTCGGCACGCACACCCACGTCCCCACCGCCGACGAGCAAGTCCTGCCCCTCGGTTCGGGCTACATTACCGACCTTGGAATGTGCGGTCCCCAAAACGGAATCCTCGGCACCGATGCCGATGCCGTTATTCACCGCTTCCGCACCATGATGCCCACTCGCTTCTCTGTTGCTGACGGTCCCGTCAGCGCACAAGGCGTCATCTTCGACGTCGACGAGGGTGCGGGGAAGGTGCGAAAAGTTACAAGAGTTAGTTTTTGATAAAAACGCGGTTTTATGGGGGACTTTTTGAAAGAAGCTTTCCCCGGCACCTTCAAAAACACTTAGGTAAATTAAGCCTTTTGAGCCCTCCTCCGGGAGGAGGGAAACTCCGCGCAAAGTCGCGGAGCAGGGAGGAGCCCGCGTAACTACGGCGACTCAACCCGAACAAAGAGGAAGTTTTCTTCTGCACGGAAGGCTCCTTCCGCCTCGTATTCACTCGGCACCTCCCTCTCGGAGGGAGGCTTATAACAATTTCGCCAATTTTCCAATCCCCTGAACGATTCAAGGAGTTTCTATTATGAAATACATCCCTTACGTCAACATAAAACAAGGCACGGCGTCGATTAGCCGATTTTCGAACGGCAACACGTTGCCACTCGTGCAACGCCCGTTTGGTATGGCGCCTTTCTCCTTGCAAACCGATATGTGGGGCGGTCGTTGGTTCTTCCACCCCGACCACCCGTATGCAGAGGGTGTGCGCCTGACCCATCAGCCAAGCCCTTGGCTTGGAGAATACGGCACGTTCCTGATGATGCCGCAAAACGACGTCATCTCCAACAATGCTCCGGGTGCGTGGTCGGGTTATCGCGCGCAGGATGCTATATTCCGCCCCGACTATCTTAAGGTGACTTTTCTGCGTTCCAACTCCACGTTAGAGCTCACCCCTACCGACCGTGGCGGTGCTATTCGCCTAACCTTTCACGATGACCGCCCATCGGTGCTTTCCTTTATGCCCGTAGACGGCAATTACACCTATCACTACAACAAAGAGACCCACACCCTCATTGGCACAAATGACGCCAAAGGCTCGGGCGTGGGCGAAAATTTCAAGGCATATCTTGCCGTCAAGTTCCTTGGCGACGTTGTCGATGACGAAAAAGTCATCATTCAAAGCGGCAAGCACACCACCAACACGCACATTCCCTTGACGAGTCGCGTGGTGGAAGCGCGCATCGGTTTTTCTTACATCAGCGAAGAAATGGCGCTCGCTGTCATCGACCGCGAATGCGGTGACCGCTCTTTTGACGAAATTCGCAAAGAAAGCGAGGAGGTATGGGAAGAAAAACTCTCTCGCGTTGAGGTTGAAACCGAAACAGAGGACGAAATGCGCACCTTTTACTCCTGCTTGTGGCGCACCTTCCTCTTCCCCCAAAAGGCTTACGAATTGGATGCCGACGGCAATCCCATTCATTACGTTCCCGCCACGGGCGAGGTCAAAGAGGGCGTTCGATACACAAACAACGGTTTTTGGGACACCGCGCGCACGGTCTATCCCCTCTTTACGCTCACCGCGCGAGAGGAATTTGCCGAAATGCTCGACGGTTTTGTGAATGACTACAAGGAAAGCGGTTGGCTGCCCCGTTGGCTTTGCCTTGGCGAGATCGGTTGTATGCCAAGCACTCTTATTGACGGTGTTATTGCTTGCGCCGCCGTCAACGGCATTGGCAAAAAGGAAACCTTGGAAACCGCTCTTGAGGGGATGCTTCACCACGCAAACCACGAGAGTGAAAATCCCATTTACGGTCGCAACGGTGCGCTTTCTTATTGCAAATACGGCTACGTGCCGCGAGACGAGCAACGCGAATCTGTCAACCTCACACTCGATGCCGCCTATGGCGACTGGTGTATTGCCACCGTTGCAAAGGTTCTCGGTAGAACCGATTTGGTGGAAGAATACATGGCACGCTCCAAAAATTATAAAAATCTCTTTGATCCCGAAACCGGATTTATGCGCGGTCGCGACAAAGAGGGCAAGATGGCAGAAAACTTTGACCCTTGCACCTGGGGCGGTGAATACACCGAGGGCTCCGCTTGGCAAAACTCGATGTTCGTGCCCCACGACGTGGAAGGTCTTGCCGAGCTCTATGGCGGAAAGGATGCATTCCTTGCAAAACTCGACGAGCTCTTTACAACCCCTCCGCGCTACCGTGTATTCGGATACGGCAACGAGATTCACGAAATGACCGAAATGGCTTCCGCTGACTTTGGTCAGTGCGCCATCTCCAATCAGCCCTCTTTCCATCTGCCCTTCCTCTATGCCACCCTTGGCGAACAAGAGAAAACAGACTACTGGGTCACCAAGCTCTGCCGCGAGGCTTTCTCCTATCGCAATGACGGCTTCCCCGGCGATGAGGATAACGGCACGACGTCCGCTTGGTACGTCCTCGCCTCTCTCGGCATGTATCCCCTCTGCCCCGGCAAAAAGGATATGATCAAATGCAAACCGCAAGTGAAGAGTTATAGAATCAATCAGTGAGGAGACGCAGGGGGGGCTTTTTGAAAAAAGCGCCCCCTGCACCCCCACAAAAACTTGCTGACAAGGGGTCTATCAAAATGAGTCCGTAGCGCACGAACGGACAGTCGACGCAAGCGGTACGCTTGCTTTTGCTGCCGCTAAAGCGCAGGGACCACCGAGACCCTGCTCGTTAAGAAAGTTGTTTTGCTCTGGTACGGGCGACCAATGGTCGCCCCTACAAGAAATTTTAATATTCATCGTAGGGGCGATTCACGAATCGCCCGTTTTTTTCGACACTCGTACTGGCAAATCTGTTCCATTTATTTTTGTGAGCGCTTTTTTGAAGGGGGTGCGGGGGGAACTGTAATATTTCGCTTGCGAAATATTTCCGTAGCAACGGAACGTTGCGATGTTTTTCTCGCGGAAAAAG
>JAFYRH010000101.1 GCA_017559555.1 Clostridia bacterium | reverse complement strand
ATCGAAACGCCAAAGATGCCCCAGCCAATAGCAATTCCCTCTTCGCCCATAATGCCGCCAAGAATACAACCAACGGTTGCGAGCAAAAGTGCCAGAACATCAAGGATGAGAACCGGCATGCCATTTTTTACATTCTTTAAAACTTTTTCTTGCATAATAACCTCCAAATGTTATTTGATATTATTATGATATCACATGCATTTCGCATTGTCAATAGGTTTTTAGATTTTTAAAAATATCATAGCTTGTATTGACGGATGCTTCGCATCCTACACCTCATCCGGCTCGTAATACTCGCCACCTTCCCCTCAAGGGGAAGGCTCTATAGTTGTTGCCATTCAAACCCAAAAGCTTCCATTTAGTATTGTTGTTAGAACCCATTTTTTTTGCAAGGTTGCTAACTTTAGCCTTCGCCTTGAGGGGAAGGCTCTATAGTTGCTACCATTCAAACACAAAAACTTCCGTTTAGTATTGTTGTTAGAACCCATTTTTTTGCAAGGTTGCTAACTTTAGCCTTCCCCTTGAGGGGAAGGTGGCAGCCGCTTGTCGGCTGACGGATGAGGTGTAGGATGCAAAGCATCCGTTTGAGGACGATTACACAAAAACGGGCGACCGATGGTCGCTCGTTTTCTTATATCATTCTATTTAATTGCTTTTAAGCATCTCTTCTCCATGTGTCGTGAACCTTCAACCAAAGTGCAAAATCGCCTATGAAGAAAAGAACACTCGGCACTGCAAAAAGAAGAAAAGCGATGTATATGTAGAACCACCAAGGAGCTAACAACATAAAGCACACAACAACAGTCGCCACAAAAGCAATGGTTGCAAACGCAAGAACCTCCACAAGGAAGTGCGGGAATTTGCATATACGGTACCATTCCTCTTTGAGAACCAAACGCTCTCGATTGGCTTCTGCCAAATACGCGCGACGCATTTCTTGGTTGTCTAATCTGCGATTGTGCACGCGAATGAGAACAAGTGCAAGCGGAATGCCAAACCCGATGCAAAATCGAACAAACCAATTTTTAAAAAAGTTTGCAATGATTGATATGAAAGTAATACCCAGCCAATAAATGATAAGGCACAGCGCAAGGTGCCCGAGTATCGATATGATCTTTTTGAAATACAGTTTTCGCATGGAAGATTCTCTCTTTCTGTTTTTATGTTGTTTCAAATGTCTTTTTGCGGTTGGATACTGCAGTATTGCGGAACGCAGTTGGATTGGCACCGTAGCTTTCTTCAAATTTTCGACTGAAATGCTGTACCGTTTTAAAGCCACATCTTGTTGCAATGTCTTTAACGGGCAAGTTGGTAAAGCTTAAAAGCTTGTGAGCAACCACAATTCGATGATGCCAAACGTACTCAATGGGTGACATTCCCAATTCTTTTTTGAAGAGTTGCGTCAAGGCTGAACGGCTCAGAGCGGCTTCCCTCATAACATCCTCAAGAGTGATTGCGTTATGGTAATTGTTCTCAATGTAGGCAACTGCCTTTTTGAGGTGGGGATTCGATATTTTTTCGGCGCAGCCGATGGGATCGCTTTGACCGACGACCTCGTACGTTCTTTCCAAAAGGAACATCATCTCCATAAAATAGGATCGGCTTCGGCAAGACCAATACCAGTCCGGTTGTTCGCGCAATTCTCTCTCCAACAAAGAAAACAATCGCTTTAAATTGTTTAAGCTTTCGTCGAGGAGCGGAAATACATATCTCGCGGTGTCGGTAAAGGGCTTGAGCAAAAAGAAATCGTGCACCATGGCAACCTCAGCATAGCTTCCGCTATGCACACGCGAGAAGGTCATATTCACGTTTAAAAACGTGGGATTGAAATAAACGGAGTCACACTTTGCACTACGCTTTTTGATCAGTTTTGGGGATTCCATCTCATCAAAGCACAAAAAGCAAGGGGCGTGTGCCTCGAAAGATGTGTCACGCACTTGAAAATGCACAACACCTTCATAAACAATAACGAGCGCAAAGCAGGTGTCTTTGATATTCAAATCCGTTAAGGTATCCTCTTTTACACATTGCACCGGCGCGATTCTGCCGGTGTTATAGGCGCGTCCAAATGTTTGCGGATTCATCTCTTCCCTCCCATCGTTCTGATACCAATAGGATACCATATCTCCTCCTCTCTGTCAAGAAAGATACCGCAAAAGAACACGCACAGATAACAACAGTTTATTTTGGGATAACGGTTGCAGTTGAATATCAAATAAAGAAAGAACTGTTCCAAACCATTCCCCTATCGAACATCACAAAACGATACCACCTTAACTTCGCTCAGGATGACATATAGGGATGTTATTTGGAATATGTATTAGAAAAAGGCGACCTTTTGTCGCCCGTTTTCTAAACTTTCTCTCTTTCTGTGTTCTTGTTGGATACCGCGGCTTTGCGAAATACGGTTGGCGTACAGCCGCAACTTTCTTCAAATTTTCGACTAAAATGCTGTGCTGTTTGAAAACCGCATTTGGATGCAATGTCTTGAATAGGCAAATCGCTAGACGCTAACATCCTTTCGGCTACTACAATACGATAATACCACACAAATTTGATTGGCGTCATTCCGAGTTCTTTTTTAAACAGCTGCGTCAAGGATGAGTGGCTCAATGCCACCGCCCGCATAATATCTCCAAGCGTGATAGCGGTAGCATAATTGTTCTCGATGTAAATAACCGCTTTTTTGAGATGAGGGTTCCATATTTTCTCGGAGCACTCAATCAGGTCATTTCCTTTATAGTCTTTACACTCTTTTTCAAAAAGCAACAGCTTCTCCATCGTTACGCCCTCCTTTGTTTACATAAATCATTTTAAACGATACGTTTTTCATATTATAGTACAAATATTTACTAAAGTCAATAGTAAATTTATTTACTTGGTATAATGTTTACAAACGGGTAACAAAGGAGAGAGAAAATGCAGGCTTACGTAAAGAAAATTCGCGATTTGCGTGAAGATCACGACAAAACACAGCAAGAGATTGCCGACTATTTGGGAACCTCGCAAACCATGTATGCACGCTATGAAAGAGGTGCAAACGAGATACCTTTAAGACACATAACTACACTTTGTAAATTTTACAATGTATCT
>JAFYRH010000100.1 GCA_017559555.1 Clostridia bacterium | reverse complement strand
GTCTAAATCGTGTCACCTGTTTTTTTGTTTTGATTGTATCATTTTGAATTTTCATTTCCCATTCGCAAACAATCCACGAATTTCTTTCAATTTCCGTGTACGTGTGTCGAAAACCACGATATCATATGCGTGTAGAGCGGTTTGCAAATTTGAGGAGGGGAATAGGAATCATCAAGGGCCCGTCGATTTTATCGACGGGCCCTTTGCTGTATTGGGGGGAAATTACATCAACTTGAGGTAAAGTTCTTTGATTTCTTCTACGCTGGTTTCGCGAGGGTTACCGGGGCGGCAAGCGTCGGCAAATGCGGACTCGGAGAGGAAGTCGAGGTCTGCGGGTTTAACGATTTCCTTGAGGTCTGCGGGGATTCCTACGTCGAGGGAGAGCTGCTTAACTGCATTGATTGCGGCTGCGCGAGCTTCTTCAAGGGTCATATCAGCTACGCCTTGAACGCCCATAGCAGTTGCGATGTCTCTGTACTTTTCACCGGTTGCGGGAGCGTTGTATTCCATAACAGTGGGAAGAATAATAGCGTTTGCAACACCGTGAGGGGTATCGTAAAGCGCGCCGAGGGGGTGAGCCATCGAGTGAACGATGCCAAGACCTACGTTAGAGAAGCCCATGCCTGCGATGTATTGACCGAGTGCCATACCTTCACGACCTTCGTCGGTGTTCTCTACCGCACCGCGCAGGCTCTTTGCGATGAGTTCGATCGCCTTGATGTGGAACATATCGCTCATTTCCCAAGCGCCCTTGGTAATGTAACCTTCAATTGCGTGGGTGAGGGCATCCATACCGGTAGCGGCGGTCAGACCCTTGGGCATGGTAGCCATCATATCGGGGTCAACAACTGCAACTACGGGAATATCGTGAACGTCTACGCATACCATTTTGCGATTCTTTTCTGCATCGGTGATAACGTAGTTGATGGTTACTTCTGCAGCGGTTCCTGCGGTGGTGGGAACAGCAATAATGGGGGTGCACTTATTTTTGGTGGGAGCTACGCCCTCAAGGCTTCTAACATCAGCGAACTCGGGGTTCGTAATGATGATGCCGATTGCCTTTGCGGTATCCATAGAGGAACCACCGCCGATAGCAACGATGCAGTCAGCACCGCTTGCCTTGAAAGCAGCAACACCGTTTTGAACATTTTCGATAGTGGGGTTGGGCTTGATGTCGCTGAAGATCTCATAAGGGATGTTTGCGGCATCCAGAACGTCGGTTACCTTTTTGGTAACGCCGAACTTAATGAGGTCGGGGTCAGAGCATACAAATGCTTTTGCAAAGCCTCTTGCCCCGATTTCGGGAGCGATTTCATTGATAGCGCCCTTGCCGTGATAACTGGTTTCGTTCAGTACAAATCTTGCCATTTTTATTTTCTCCAATCAATAATTATTAGGTGAATTATTCTACTTCTACAATACCGTCTGCTTTTACGGTAATCTTCATGCCGTCCTTGACGTAGTTAAGAAACTCATCGCCAAGACCGTCAACAACGGGCATAGTAACGCCATCTACCCAAACGTCAGCGAGGACTGCGCCTGCGGCTGCGAGAGAGTCGATGTGGTTTGCAAACAGTAAGCATGCGGGGTTCTTGTGCAGAGCGCAAGCGCAATAAAGCACCAATCCGCCGGTGGTGGAACCGATGGTTTGGGGCAGGCAGAGCG
>JAFYRH010000099.1 GCA_017559555.1 Clostridia bacterium | reverse complement strand
CGCTCTTTATAATGAGGATGGAACTTTCCAAAGTGTCAATAACGAAGGCGTTGTTGAAGCTTATGAGGAAATTTATCAAGAAGAATTCGATGCCATTTTGGCAGAGCGCATCGCAAAAGGCGACTTTACCGAAGAACAAGTAAATGAATTGCTCGAAACGTTCTTCTACGCTTACTGCACCGAAGCAGATTTCAAGCTCATCAGCGATACGGGACTGAACACCATTCGCCTGCCTATGTACTATCGCAATTTTATGGAAGGCTCTGATGAAGCATTGACCATGCGTGCGGATGCATTCGAAAAGCTTGACTACTTCCTTGAGCTTGCTCAAAAATATAACTTGAAGGTCATTATCGATATGCACGGCGTGGTTGGCGGACAATCCGGCTACGAGCACTGCGGCACACGTGATATGGACTTTTGGGAAAACGAGACTTATATCGCCTCGATGTGCGAGCTTTGGAAAAACATTGCAAGCTATTATGTAAATGAACGCCCCGACCTAGCTTCTACCATTTTGGCATACGACCTTGTTAATGAACCCACCAAGCGCACCGAAGCAGGAACCGGCAAACTCCAATGGGAAGTAATGGACAGACTCTACGATGCCATTCGTGAGGTTGATAAGCACCACGTTATTTCCATCGAAGGCGTTTGGTACCCCATTTCCCTGCCCAATCCCGAAAAATACGGCTGGGAGAACGTGCTTTATCAATACCATTTTTACAACTGGAATCACGATAAGGGCATTTCCAACGAGCTTTTCTACACTCTGATGAACACACTTTATATGTTCTCTGATTATGAAGTACCCAAATTTGTTGGTGAATTCAACTTCTTTGCCGACCAAGAGGCGTGGAGCAAATACCTGCACCAATACGATGAGCTCGGCTGGGGTTGGACAGTTTGGAGCTACAAGATCGTCTCTGTTGGTTGGTGGGATAACTCTTGGGGTCTTGTTGTAAACAAACTCTTCCTTGAGAATGATGCGAACACCCCCGTTGAAGATTACAACTTGAAATTGGATATTCGCACCGCTTCCTTTGAAGAAATTATGGCGGTTTGGTCGAATGAACAAACACAATACGACGGTCAAGAAGGTTCTTACAAGATTTACAAGGACGGTAAACTATATCTCGTTTTCAAAGATTATTTTGGCGACGATTACAAGATTGACACAGAAGAAGTTGTAGATTAAACGAATAATTATCAAAAGAAAAAAAGCCGATGGTTTTACCGTCGGCTTTTATTGATATTATGAAAGGGTTGCAAGCAAGGTTTCTTCCATGCGCTCTGCAATTTCCCTCTCGGAAACATTGAGTGCCAAGGAAAGCTCGGTGTAAAGGAAGTTTTTAGCGCGTGCAACAAGATCGCGCTCTCCCTCGGAGAGGCGTTGGACACGGTCGGGAAATTCATTTTTGCGATGGTATGCCGTTTTGATGATGCGCACCCACTCCATGGGTTCGTGCTTTTGCATAGCCTCGAGATATTTGGCGCGCAAAAGCTTGCCGTTCTCTTCAACTATCGGCACAACTTGTGAAACCTCGTCAAAAACAGACTCGGCACCGTTTTCGTTCAAAAGCTGGCGAATGAAAATATTTTCATTATCCTTTGGAACGTAAATCATTCCGCTTTTATCGTGAATGGAACGCATCACGTAATATTCTCTATCGGCAGGCATTCCCTCAAGGGGTGCTTGCTGAATATCGAGAATTTGACAAATTCCACCGGATTCATAAAATACGTAATCGTCCTTTTGAAAACTTGTTGGCATTGTCCCTAACTCCTTTTTGTTGTCTACATATATATTATATCACATTTTCCCCTTAAATTGGCAATTTCGGGTGGAAATTCACAAAAAAGTAAAAAACAGAAAGACTACTTTTAAATCGAAAAGTTATCTTTCTGTTTTTGCGTTGTTATATTCCACCCAAAATACATCTTTTAGTCGTGCAAGAATTTCGCGCAGATCATATTGCACCTGCTTTCGGTAGGGGCGTAGGTCGGCACTAATGCCGTATGCCTCTATGCCAAGCCTTTCGGCAATGTAAAGCGAACGGTAAAGATGATACTCTTGTGTAACGATGAGAACTCGCTTTCCCTTGTGTTCTTCCAACAAGTTGAAAACGCTTTCGTAGGTAGAATACCCTTTGGGATCAAGGAAAATCCTTTCGGCAGGAACGCCCATAGCTTGGGCTTCGCGCTGCATAGCTCCCACCTCGTCATAATTTTCGTGACGGTCACCGCTCATCAAAATGACATCTCCAAGACCGTTTTGATAGGCAGATACGCTTGTTTTGATGCGATCCTCTAACATAGGGCTCGGAGTTCCGTCTGGGCGAACGGCACAACCAAGAACGAGAATCACATCAAAGTGTTCCTCTGCCTCACAAAGGGCCTCGCTTGTTGTGATGCGTGATGCAGTTTTGTTCTTCACGGCACCACTGATGGCAAGCGCGCTTACACCAAAAAAGATGCAAATTCCAAGAAAAAGTGCGCACCAAGGAAGGAGTTTTCGCCACGAAAAAGAGCGCAACCGTGTGCGGATTCGATTACCGATTTTTAAGAAAAAACGAATGATTGTTTTCAATTGAATCAAGCTCCTTTCGTGGATTGCGGCAAAAACCGCTCGTTTTCATTATAGCAGAAAACGAGCGGTTTGTCAATTGTTTTAGGTGAGTTCTTTGCGCAATGCTGCAAGCAATTTTTTCTCCTCACGGGAGATTTTGACTTGTGTTAGCCCTAGCGTGTTGGCGGTTTCTTGTTGGGTCATATTCCTGAAATATCGCATGAGTACGATCTTTTGCCAAAACTCGGGCAAGCGGTGAATGCATTGCGCCAAGGCGATTCTATCGCAAATGCGTTCACTCTCGCGCTCGCTTTCTTCATCGGCAATCACTCCCTCGTAAGTGACGGTATCTTCCCCATAAACAAAATCCGAAAGGGATGTAATGGGCGACATAGCATCAAGGGAAACAGCGGCTTCTTCAACACTGACACCGCAATGAGCGGCAAGCTCGGCAATGCCTGCCTCTCTGCCCTCCTCTGCGGCAATGCGGTTCTTTTCACACATCAGCATAAGTCCTTGGCGTTTGTAAATGCGGCTGACCTTGATGGGCCCCTCGTCACGCAAATGCCTGCGAATTTCGCCAATGATGAGCGGAACGGCATAGGTGGAAAAAACAGTACCCCTCTCCGCAGAAAAAGAACGGATGGCTTTGATCATTCCAATAGTGCCGATTTGCACAAGATCCTCATATTCGGTTCCTCGGTCTAGAAAACGGCGCGCAACCTTGCGAACAAGGCCGAGGTTTTCCTCGACCAATGCTGCCTCGGCATCACTATCCCCCTCTCTTGCACGACGCAAAAGCTCTTGGTTGCGCTCGTAGAGTGTGCTTATTTCCATTCTTTCACCTCTTGAAAATTAAAAAACTATAAAAATAACGCCGCAAGCGGCTACACCTCATCACCCGCGTTCCGCGGGAGCTTCCCCTCAAGGGGAAGCCTTTGGTTAGTTATGCTATAGGAATATTTTCCTTTTTACGCATTTGTGATGTGAAACTTAAAATTAGCCTTCCCCTTGAGGGGAAGGTGGCGAGTATGCGAGCCGGATGAGGTGTAGGATGCGTAGCATCCGTTTGGTATAACTTTTTTCTACATCACTTATGTAACCGTTTGAGAAGGGTGACGGTGGTTCCCCTATCTTTGCGGCTGGTGACACGAAGTTCGTCGGAGAAGCTTTCCATAACCGTAAAGCCCATACCGCTCCGCTCGCCTGCGGCATCGGTTGTGAAAAGAGGTTCACGTGCTTGCTATATGTTCTCGATACCGCATCCTTTATCACGAATGTCAATGCGGATCAAGCGTCCCTCGCACAATTTAACTTCAATGATAATTTCCCCTATTTCCTCGCGGTAGGCGTGTACAATACAGTTGGTGACCGCCTCGGAGACGGCACATTTGATATCGGCAAGCTCTACCGCCGTAGGATTGAGCTGTGCACAAAAGGCGGCAACCGCCGCGCGTGCCATTCCCTCATTTACCGAAAGAGATGGCAAAATCAGCTTCATTTCGTTTTCTACCGCCGCGCTGAAATCGACTCTGTTGTTCTTCATTGTTTTATATTCCTTTCACTTTGGTTTTGAGAATGGTCACCATACGATCCATGCCTGCAAGCTTCATCATCTTCATAACGGCAGGGCTGGGATCGAGTAGCGCGAGCGTTCCGCCATATTTTTTGATGAGCGCAAAACGCCCCATAATAAGTCCGAGCCCCGAGCTATCCATAAAATCGACTCTCGAAAGCTCCAACAGCACGCGCGCAGGTGATGTGGCAATGATGCGCGCATCAACCTCAGTTCGCACTTCTACTGCACTGTGATGGTCGATTTCGCCACCGATGTGCACAACGAGTGTATCTTCTTTTTCTTCATACGAGATTTGTCCGCCTTTTTTGAACATTTTCTCACTCCTCTTTTTTGTCTTTTTTCTAATTGTATCATAAAGATCATAAAAAAAATGTCGCAT
>JAFYRH010000098.1 GCA_017559555.1 Clostridia bacterium | reverse complement strand
TCCCTCTTGGAAGAGAAGGGCTACGACCCCATGGTCTACCGCTTCTTCTGCCTCCAGTCGCATTACAGAAGAAACCTCGTCTTCTCTTGGGAGAACCTCGACAACGCGGCAACCGCTTACAAGAAGCTCGTGGCTCGCGTGGCGTCTCTTCTCAAGGAGGAGCAGGGCGAGGTCGACGCCAAGGCGTTTGACGAGTGCAGAGCAAAGTTTGACGAGGCGCTTGCAAACGACCTCAACACATCTCTTGCTGTGACCGCGCTTTACGACGTTTTCAAGGCAGAGACTAACGCCGCAACCAAGCTTGCGCTTGTAAACGAGTTCGACAAGGTGCTTTCGCTCGACCTCGTGAAGGCGGCAAGCGCAGAGAAGGAGGAGGCGCCCGCGGCAGACGACGAGTTCACCGCAGAGATTCTCCGCCTCATCGACGAGCGCGCGGCGGCAAAGAAGGCAAAGAACTTTGCCGAGGCAGACAGAATCAGAAACTACCTGCTCGAAAAGGGCGTAACACTTATCGACTCCAGAGAGGGAACAACGTTTAAGATTGGAAATTGATTTTTGGGAGAACGGGGGAGGCGGTCGCTTTTTCGAAAATTGACTTGCTTGTGAGTGAATTTTACTAAAAAATCGCACGCCTCCCCGTGCCCAATAACCCGAAAGAGGAACAAAAAATGTTATCAACCGTTTACAGCGCGGGGCTCTTCGGCATTGACGGCTACGTCGTTACCGTCGAGTGCAACTCGCAAAAGAGAAAACAGTCCTTTGAAATAGTCGGTCTCCCCGACACCGCCGTCAAGGAGGCAAAGGAAAGAGTCAGAGGCGCGTGTGACAACGGCGGCATGAAATTTCCGCCCCTTGCCCACACCGTCAACCTCGCCCCCGCCGACAAGCGCAAGGAGGGCGCGGGCTTTGACCTCGCCATCGTTATCGGCATCCTCCGAAACGCGGGCTACATAAAGCCCGAGGTCGACCTCTCAAAAAGCGTTTTTATAGGCGAGCTGTCGCTTTCGGGTCAGCTTCGCCCCGTGCGCGGATGCCTTTCGATGTGCTCCGCCGCCGACAAGCAGGGCTTTGACACCTTCTACGTGCCCCGCGCAAATGCGCCCGAGGTCACGGTCATCCCCGGCGTCAAGGTTTTCGCTATCGACAACGTGGCGCAGCTTGTCAACCACATCAACGGCACCAAGCTTCAGCCACCCGCATTCGTCCTGCCTCAAAAGGACACCCCCGGCAGAAGCTACGGCGTGGATTTCATCGACGTCAAGGGTCAGTATCAGGCGAAGCGCGCTATGGAGATTGCCGCCGCGGGCGGTCACAACATTCTCCTCATCGGCCCTCCCGGCACGGGCAAGTCGATGCTTGCAAAGCGTTTGCCCACGATTATGCCGAAAATGAGCTTTGACGAGTCGATTGAGACCACCAAGATACACTCGATTTCGGGGCTTCTCGACGAGCGCGACGCGCTTATTATCGTGCGCCCCTTCCGCTCTCCGCACCACACCATGAGCTCCGCGGGGCTTGTTGGCGGAGGCGCAAATCCTATGCCGGGCGAGATTTCGCTTGCCCACAACGGCGTGCTTTTTCTCGACGAATTCACCGAGTTCCCCAAGCAGGTCACCGACGCACTCCGTCAGCCGCTTGAGGACAGAAAGGTGACCATAACCCGTTCGGCGGGCAGAGTTACCTACCCATGCTCATTTATGCTCGTTGCGGCGATGAACCCTTGCAGATGCGGTTATTACGGGCATCCGACACGCCCCTGCACCTGCCGTCCCGACGACGTAAAGCGTTATATTTCAAAGATCAGCGGCCCTTTGCTTGACCGCATGGACATACAGATTGAGCTTCCTTCGGTCAGCTACGAGGAGCTTTCGCGCCCCGACCCCTTGGCGGAGAAGTCGGAGGTCATTCGCGAGCGCGTCAAGCGAGGTAGGATGTTCTCCAAGGCGCGAATGGAGGAAGACGGATTCACCTGCAACGCCGAGCTTTCGCCTGCGATGGTGCGCAAATACTGCGTGCTCACCGACAAGGCGCAGGAGTATCTCAAGGAGGCGTACGACGTGCTGGGTCTCTCGGCGCGCGGATACGACCGACTCCTTCGCGTGGCGCGTACCATTGCCGACCTGGACGAGCTTGAGGTCATCAACGACGAGCACATCGCCGAGGCCATCAACTACCGCAAACTCGATAAAAAGTATTGGAATTATTGAGTGAGGGGGAACGGAGAGGCGGAGAGAACGGGGAGAACGGGTCGCTTTTTGAAAAAAGCTCCGCAAAAACTTTTTTGGAAAAGGTTTTTATTGGTATGTCCGCTCGAATTTAGTGGGTGCGTTTTACTGTGACGGCGCTTTAGTGCCACAGAGGAGCGTACTACATAGTCGTCAGGGACCCCACCCCTGCCGACTCTCACGGACAAGTTAGTTACTGCCAAATCTTCGGCTAAACGCCTTGATTTGGAAAGATGATTGGAAAATAAAATTGATATAGACAATGTTTGCACTATCTGTTGTAGGGGCGATTCACGAATCGCCCGAAATT
>JAFYRH010000097.1 GCA_017559555.1 Clostridia bacterium | reverse complement strand
TGAAACAGCTTGAAAGGTAATCCCCAACTGTTCAGCGAGTTCCTCTTGCGTAAGGTTGCGTTCTTTGCGTAATCTGCGTATAATTTGCCCCATTGTTTCTTTCATAATCAAATCTCCTTGTTAGTTAATTGGTTCGTGCCTATATTATCGCATATTATTTACACAAAAAGAAGCGACCAAAAAATGAGTTCCATTCAACTTTGCGTTGAGTTTATTGTATCAGAAAACATCACAAAAAGCAATACTTTCTAAAAAAATGTTAAAGGGCGACCAATGGTCGCCCACTTTTACTTTTTATTAGTGAACTTTCGAATTTCTTTTACCCCTTTTGTTGTAAAGTTTTTTGAGGGGGTGCGGGGGAAAACTTCTTGAGAAGAACATCGCAACGTTCCGTTGCTACGGAAATATTTCGCAAGCGAAATATTTCGTTTCCCCCACACCCCTTTCAAGAACTTTCTCACACCAATTATCTAAATAGACTCGTTCGTTTGCAAACAGACGGTCGACGCGCGCCACAAGTCGCGCTTTTGCTGTCGCTATTTGGTAGGGACCACCGAGACCCCACACGCTAAGAGAATTGATAACAACAATGTGTTGACTTTTCCCTCCGTGTGTGATATAATACTCCATACCTTAACAAGAAAGAGGTAATCAAATGGTAGAAATCAACACTTGGATGAAAAATTTTTTAAGAACTCTGGAAAGTTATTTTGCAGAACGCGTTTGGTTTGTTGGTTTGCAAGGCAGTTATGGTCGAGGCGAAGCAACCGAAACAAGCGACATCGATATCGTGGTTATATTGGATGAGTTGAATGTTGATGATATTCAAACGTACAATCAAATGCTTGACACTCTGCCAAACAGAGATTTGATCTGCGGTTTTCTTTCGGGCAAACGCGAGCTTCTCTTGTGGGAGCCCTCAGACTTGTTCCAATTTTATTACGATACAAAACCGATTGTTGGAAGTCTGGATGCGCTACTCCCTCTACTCGATGAATCTGCCGTAGATCGTGCAATCAAAATAGGTGCGTGCAATATCTATCATGCTTGTGTGCACAATATGTTGCACGGAAAAAGCGAGGACATTTTAAAGGCATTGTATAAATCCGCATCGTTTGTGTTACAGGCAATCACATTCAACCGCACAGGAAAATACATCAGCCATCAAAGCGAATTGCTCTCCTTTGTTGACGAGGAAGAAAAAGTAATTATCAATACCTTTTTAACTCTCAAAAACGGCGGCAGCGTTGAATTTGAACGTATGTCTAAAGTTTTGTTCGATTGGTGTAAAAAGCATATATAAAACAGAAACGGGAGGGGAAAACCCTTTTTAAGAAAGGCGTTTTCCCCGCATTCCTTTCCCAAAAACGCTCGAACGAAAACAAAAAAGTTATTTATACGCCAACAAACGACAAAATGCGACTTTCTTTTATCTATAAATAAGCAAATGCTCGCATCCTATTGACTTTTCCTTCCGCATATGCTATAATAACCGCATCCTATAAAAACCAAAGGAGACGAAAAAATGGCAAACTTTCAAACACAGGGACAACCCTCGCCGCGCGCTCTTTACGAGCAAAAGTACAGAACCTCGAGAATGAATTTGTTGCTGGTAGTTGCATTTACAGCAATCAACTTAATTCTTTTAATCACCAATGCAAACTCCTATTTCCTCTTTTCCGCATTCGTTCCCTACTTTATTGCAGGTCTTGGAATGATGATTTGCGGTCGCTTCCCCGAAGAGTATTACGAGGGTATGGAAGAATTGGCCTTTTTTGACAATTCTGTTTTTGCCGTACTCTTGATTATTGCCTTTGCTCTTACGCTCCTCTATTTGCTTGCATGGTTTATGTCGAGCAAGAACCTTCGGGTTGGCTTATTTTTGCTCTCGTTTTCTTTGCGATTGATACCATTGCCATGATTTTTATCGACGGCATTTCCTTTGAAGCAATTTTGGACGTTGCATTCCACGGTTGGGTAATCTACTACCTTATAATCGGCATCAACGCAGCCAAAAAACTCAAGGAACTCCCGCCCGAAGAGGAACCCGCTCCCATTGAAATCGGCGACGGTGAAGTTGTTATCCCGAGTGAGGGCGGCGAACCCGCCACCGCAGAGGTGCAAAGCTCCAATGTCATCAGGGTTGCCGACAAAGACGTTAAACACAGAGTTTTGCTTGAAACTTCTGTTCTCAAATACGACATCTGTTACCGCAGAGTAAAGCACACCAACGAGCTTGTTATCAACGGCAACGTATACGAAGAGGTAGATGGCGTAATCGAATTTCCCCACTCGTTGCACGCGTGGATTGATGGTCACCACATAGAAGTAGGCTATACCGGAACATACAGCTACATCAACGTTGACGGCGAAAACGTAGCGAAGAAAATCAGACTTATCTAATAACACAAAAGGACAGAATGCAAAAGTTCTGTCCTTTTATTTGTTTACAGTAAACGCCATTGCCCTGCCAATGGGTTCGGTTTGGGTAATTAAGCCGAGTTTTTCGAGCACGTGTATTGCGGAATAGACATCTCTGCCGTGCAGTCCCGTTTTTTGCGAGAAGTCCTTTGCGGTAAACGGGGACGGCAAATCATCGGGCAGAAAAACTTTAAAATCATCGGGTGTTGAAAATTCCAATTCTCCCAAAAGTGAAAGCGGCATTCTTTCATAGAGTCGTGCACCGCGTTTGCGGTTATCCTTGCGACCCGAAAGAGTTCGAAAATCCTCTTCTTCGATCATCAAAAGACGAAAACGCAAGCGCTCGTTGCCGATGTATGGGAGCAAGCAATAAAGCTCGGGCAAGAGATGAATGGCGCGCTCGCGCTTGGTGGAACGCTTACGCGGTGACACCTCACCCGTTTTGGCATCTACCCAAGCGACCCATCGCTCCACCGAAATCGGGTGAACAACGGTAACGGTCAGATCGGTATTCTCTATGTAATGTGCGATCTTCTTTTTCATTGG
>JAFYRH010000096.1 GCA_017559555.1 Clostridia bacterium | reverse complement strand
GCTGACAGTAATGCGCTCAAATTGCAAAGCGCTTTCATGAATATATGTGGGAAAAGCTTTTTTCATCCCTATGGGAGATACACCACCTCGAATGTAACCCGTCAGAGAAAGCAAATCCTTGACGTGGATCATTTCGATTTTCTTATTTCCCGTAATGCTTGCGGCACGACGGAGATCAATCTCCTCGGAAACGGGAATACAGAAAACCAAGGGGCCCGTCTTATCTCCTTTGGCTACAAGGGTTTTAAACATTTTTTCGGGTGGAAAATTCAATTGTTCGGCAATGTGCATACCCGAAAGATCGTTTTCGTCCACTTCATATTCAAGTATTTCGTAAGGAATTTTAGCGGCATCCAAACGCCGCATAGCATTTGTTTTTTGCATATTATTGGTATTCCTCTATCATTTCGCGAGCGGCATTTCGTTGTGCGGCAGTAGGTTCAATACTACCCAAAATACGCGCGATTTCATCAATGCGCTCGTCTGTGTTCAAGAGTTGCACTTCTGTTTCGGCTCTGCCGTCACGTTCATGCTTGGTGATTTGGTAATGATTATCGGCAAGAGATGCAATTTGCGCCGAGTGCGTAACGCAAAGAACTTGTGTTCCCGATTTTGCAGTCTCTTTGAGTTTGATGCCGATTTTGCGCGAAGTCTTACCCGAAACACCGGTATCGATTTCATCAAAAATGACTGTATCAACACCGTCGTGATCATTGAGAACCGAACGGAGAGCGAGCATCATACGGGAAAGTTCACCACCGGATGCGATTTTGGAAAGCGGCAAAAGCGGCTCACCGGGATTGGTAGCAATCAAAAATTCGATATCATCACCACCGTGCTCGCAAAGATCGCAAGGATTGATGGCGATTTCAAACCGAACCTTTGGCATATCCAAGAACACCAACGACTCTGTAACCTGCCCGACGATCTCTTTTGCGGCTTCTTTGCGTTTTTGGCGCAATGTTGCGGCTTTCTCTTCAGCAGCTTTTGTCAGCTTCTCAACTTGCTTTTGGAGTTCTGCCAAACGCTCGTCTGAAGTTTCCAAAGTTTCCAAACGCGCAGCGGCATCAGCACGGAATGCCAACACAGCGGCTACGTCAAAGCCGTATTTGCGTTTTAGCTTTGCAATACCTTCAAGGCGACCTTCAAGGCGGTCAATGCGCGCGGTAGGATCCTCGCGATCGTCATCCATATAGGAACGCATCGTCTCTGCAACGTCCTCAATTTCGGAAGCGGCAAAGGAAAGGCGCGCAGAAAGGCTATCGGTATCATCGATCAACCCGTTCAAAGACTCCAAAACAGTCTCCGCGCGGCGAATAACGTCATAGGCATTTCCCTTTTCGGAGTCGCGCAAAAGGCGACAAATCATGCCCGTTTGCTTGTTGATGCGCTCCAAATTGGAAAGTCGGTCGCGTTCTTTTATCAACGCTTCCTCTTCCCCATCCTTGAGCTTCATTGCGTCAATATCCTCAATTTGATATTTGAGCATCTCAGAAAGGCGCAATTTTTCGGCGCTGTCTTGAGAAAGTGAAGCCATCTCTTTGCGGCATTTCTTCAATTCTTCAAATGCAATGCGATACTCGGAAAATGCCTCTTTAGATGTACCGTAAGCATCGAGAAGCTCACGATGACGACTCTTTTGCAAAAGATTTTGGCTATCTGCCTGCCCTTGAATGCTGATGAGCAAGCGTGCGATTTCTTTTTGCATTGCTTGTGTGATCACACGACCGTTCAGGCGCGTTTGTGAGCGTCCGTCAGTCGAAATTGTGCGAGAAAGCATAACCGAAGCATCTTCAATTTCAAATCCCATATTGGCGATGTGATTGACAGCGACCTCGGAAAGCCCCTCAAATACAGCACTCACCGTGGCACTTGCTTCACCAGAGCGAATGATCTCGCGTGAAGTTCGGTTACCAAGAAGCAGGTTAATACTATCCACAATCATCGATTTACCTGCACCGGTTTCACCCGTCAGTGCCGAAAAGCCCCTTGAAAGATCAAGGTCAGCTTGGCGAATAACTGCTATATTTTCGATATGTAGTGAAGTTAACATTTGTACTCTTATTTAATCATACTGCGGAAGCGCTCTGCAATTTTATAAGCAGCTTCTTCGCTTCTTGCTACCAACATAATGGTATCATCGCCTGCAACGCAACCCAAAACATTTTCCAAGTGCATTGAATCCAATCCAACCGCCAATGCATTTGCAAGTCCTGCATGGGTTTTGAGAACGATAATATTGCATGCATAATCGGCGCTGATAAGTGCATCGATAAGCGCGGAGCTGAACTTCATATTGGAAGCAGGTGCACTTTGCTTGGGCAGAACATAACGGTAAGTTCCCTTGCCCGTTGTCATTTTGGAAATGTTCAGTTCGCGAATATCGCGAGAAATCGTTGCTTGAGTAACTTCAAAGCCACTCTCGCGCAAGCGTTCGATCAGTTCATCTTGTGTGTCTATTTCATATTTGGAGATCAGCTCCAACATTTTTTCTTGACGAATTCTTTTCATTGCTTTCTCCTTAGTCAATTTGCGTAGAGTTCATTTTTGCACGCAAATTGCTATAAAAACTACTTGGTGCCAAACGAATAAGATTGGTTTTCAGATCAGATTTTGTAATACAAACCGTTTGATTGCGGTAAAGTTCAAAATTCATACGACCGTCAACGGTCAAATAAAGCATTTTTTCGCGAGCACATACATTGCGAACTTCCAAGGTGGTAGCATCCGAGAAAATCAGGGGGCGCGCACCAAAGGAATGGGGACAAATAGGTGTTACGCAGAAACAAGGAACTGCAGGATCAACTACAGCTCCACCTGCCGACATTGAGTAAGCGGTTGAACCTGTAGGAGTTGCAATAATGAGACCGTCAGCACGATAATTTGCTACGTGCTTTCCGCCTTGCAAAAGTTCCAAATCAACGATACGAGAAACCGAACCGTTGGAAATAACGGCATCGTTGAGTGCATAGCAGAAGGAGCGAAGTTCATTGCCAGAGCGCAATTCAACACGCAACATAGAACGGCGGTCAAGCGTATAATCACCGGTAAAGAGTGCATCAAGACCGTCAAGTCCAGACATTTCAAGCTCAGCCATATATCCGAGTCTGCCCAAATTGATACCGAGAATAGGTGTGCCGCGAGTTGCCGCACGACGGGCTACTTCCAAAATGGTTCCGTCTCCGCCAAGTACAATAATAATATCTGCCTCGGAATAAACCGCTTCCAAAGGCATATATACAAACTCTTCGCGGTGTTTGCCAACACGCATCAGCTTTTCTTTGTTGAAAGCGGCTACGAGAATACGGCAATCCTTCCCTTTCAATTTATCAGCCACAGCATTTGCGGCATTAGCCTTTTCGGGAATATTAAAATTGGTGATCAATGCAATTTTAAGCACTGTTATCGCCTCCTTCGGTCTTACTTAGTTGCTATTTCTAAAATCTGTTGTTCTGTGAGCAATTTGCTCCGCGTGCCTTCGCGCACAAGATGCAGTAAAAATTCACGGTTACCGTCTCCGCCTTCTATGGGTGACGGAATCAGTGCAATGGGCGTGAGACCCACGCTGTTGGCTGAAGCACATACCCGTTTGATTGCATCAACGTGTGCCGCCTTGTCACGTACGATACCGCCCTTCCCTATCATGGATCTTCCCACTTCAAACTGCGGCTTTACAAGGCAGACCGCCTCACCGTCTTCCTCCATCAAAGCAGGAAATTGCGGAATAATATAAGTTGCCGATATAAAGGACACATCCATAACGATCAAATTGGCGTGAGAATGATCTATATGTTCGGGCGCAAGTGTTCTCGCATTCAATTTTTCAATGGAAACGACCGCCGGATTTTCGAGCAGGCTTTTTGCAAGTTGCCCTACGCCGGCATCTATGGCATACACCTTTTGGGCACCGCGTTGCAAAAGGCAGTCGGTAAAACCGCCCGTTGAAGCACCAATGTCAAGTGCAATCTTATCTTGCACGTCGATGCCAAAGGCATCGAGTGCGGCTTCCAGCTTCAAGCCTCCGCGACCAACAAAACGCACTTCATCGCTTTGCAAAATTTCGACAGAATGCTCCCCGCCACAAATTTGCTGCGATGCTTTTTGGACAGTATGCCCATCGATAGAAACTTTTCCGTCTTCAATCAACTTTTGTGCCTTTTTACGGCTAGGAACATAACCTTTTTCGGTTAAAAAGAGATCTGCTCTCATAAAATAGATACGCCGAATACGGGAATAAAGGAAAGTGCGATTGCGGCAGCAACACCGGTAATGAAGCCGAAAACGACCTGCAGGGGTGTGTGACCGATCAGCTCCTTAAATCGCGTATCAAAATTTGTTGTATCGGATTTGAAAAACTCTTCGATAATAATGTTGAGAGCACGAGATTGCTTTC
>JAFYRH010000095.1 GCA_017559555.1 Clostridia bacterium | reverse complement strand
CTGTGTGCTACTAAAAAGGCAAATTCTCTCTTTTTGCTATGTCCGTAATTTTCAGACTGCTCTGCTACCTTATCCACAGAAATAATAATATCTCCCAAAATCAATTCTCCGGTATCCGGATTAAAATACTCTTCCGGTGTCTCTTCCAGCGCATCAAAATCACCCGGTGTTTCAAAATCACACATCGGGAAAGAAAGAACATCGGTCGCCTTATCGATGCCGCGGAACTTTTTGTTCAGATCACGGATTTCGGCGTTATCAACAAAGGAGACCGAAACCTCGCAGGGGTTGCCGTATTGCTCGTAATCGAGTGTGGCTTCGATTGCCTCACGAACCAACATTTTGAGGCGATAGGAAAGGGGAAGCTTGTCCTGATGGTTGTCAAAATAAATGCGCAAATTCATTTTTCTGTTCATAATAAACCTCACTTTGTGTTCTTGTTTTCGGGTTTCTCAGCACGCAGCTTTTGCTGTACTGCGGCACGGCGCTCTGCCTCTCGACGGGCGAGCTCTCTATCGTATTTTTCGTATGCCTGAATGATTTTTTGTACCAAGCGATGGCGAACAACGTCACGCTCGCTAAAGTAGTGGATGCCGATGTCTTCAATTCCGTCAAGAATTTTCACAACGGTAGCAAGTCCGCTTTTTTGTCCCTTGGGAAGGTCGGTTTGCGTTAGATCACCCGTAACCACCGCCTTGGAGTTGAAACCAAGACGAGTGAGGAACATTTTCATCTGTTCGGGGGTGGCATTTTGTGCCTCATCGAGAATGATGAAAGAATCATCCAACGTGCGCCCTCTCATATAGGCAAGGGGCGCGATTTCAATGGTTCCCTTTTCTTGCAGGCGCTGATAAGTTTCAGCACCAAGCATTTCGTAAAGTGCATCGTAAAGGGGGCGCAGATAAGGGTCGATTTTGCTTTGCAGGTCTCCCGGCAAGAAGCCGAGCTTTTCGCCCGCCTCAATTGCGGGGCGCGTGAGGATGATGCGCGTTACTTGCTTTTCGCGCAAAGCCTTTACCGCCATAGCAACGGCAAGAAGGGTCTTACCCGTTCCCGCAGGTCCCACACCAAGAACGATCGTGTTCTTACGAATGGAATCAATATATTGCTGTTGTCCAACCGTTTTTGCCTTAATGGGCTTGCCGCGCGTAGTGATACAAATGCAAGCATCCCCAAGGGCGGCGAGCTCTTTTGCCTGCCCACCGGCGATCATATCGATGGCATATTGCAAGGATTGCTCGGTAATCACCTCGGTTTTGGAGGAAAGCTCATGCAGATATGCCACACAATCGGCGGCGGCATTCAGCATTTCCATATCCTCTCCCTCGATGATGATAGAATCTCCCGACTCTGTCTCTCGATTGCGAAGCGTTACACCAAACTGTTTTTCGATGCGGTGCGCATTGCTATCGCAATTGCCAAAAATTTTGGCGGTGGCACCTATGTGTTCCATACGGATAATCTTTCGGTTCATAGAATTCCTTTCGATGCTTACTGAACGATTTCAAACTCCTGCACAAGGGCAATGTCCTCAATGCAAGTCAGGGTACAAACAAGACGAACAGACTCCTCCCCCACCTCTGTTACGATTTGCTTTTGCAAAAGCTGTACCTCGTTTGAGATGGTAGACAATTGCTCTGCAAGCTCTGCATAGCAAAGTTCCAATGCTTCCTCTGCGCTTCGCTCGCGTTCCACAAGCTGATACGGTCGCACTTCGGTGCGAGAAAGCGACACGGGAAGCCGGTTGTCTCCAAGTTGCCCTAAATTGGCATTATATTTTATTATATCACATAATATATCAGAATTTCTACTGTTTTTAAAAAAAATCTGCGAAAAATTGAAAAAAGAAAGTTCAATTTCTTGCAAATAGACTTCATCATAAACTTTTTCCTCGTACAAAAGCGGAATTTCGACCGTCAAAACGCGCTCGGTGCGCGCCATCACACGTCCCGCGGCACGCGTATAGCGAAAACTTCCCGTTTTGCTATCGTAAAGACCGCTGACAAGAAGCTCTCCTTTTTTTACCGCTTGCCCCACCGTTACAACGACATTGCCGCGATAAAGCTCCAAATATTCTATTTGTCCATCCGACACGGCAACAAGATTGGCAGGATTTTTGGAGGAAGATTCCCTCTCTCCCGCAATGTGCTCAATAATTTGCACACGCGCAACCGTTCCCTCGGTGTTGATAGAAAGCCAACCAATGCATTCGGATGCCATCAGCACGCGATTTTCAATCTCTCGCACACGCAACGACGGCAAATAACTCCCCACACCAAAACCGCAAGCGCGTAGTGCTTCGATAACCTCCCCCTCGGTCAATTCCTCGTTTCCGCTCACCTGCACGTCCCAAACAAAAAGCCCCGACAAAACCACGAGAGCCACCGCCAAAATAGCGCCCACAACAAGCCCTGTGCGAGCGCGCAACCGATTCAAAAATTTGGGAACTCCCCGATAGGCAATTATGTTAACCTCCACTCCCTGCTTGTAACAAGCGGAAACAAACCTCTGCGCGGAAAATACCGAACACGCAAATTGAATACTACCATCCTCGCGCCAAGCAAAATCGGTGTACTGTAAGCCCATTTGCATGCACAAATTCATTGCCTCGGTGCGATGTTGCTCCGCAACCGTAACGGTACAACCTCCTCGCAAAAACAAAAATAAACTCATACCTTCCCCTCCCCTTGCACTGCGTACGGACAGTTTTTCAAACAATCTGCATAGCAATAACAAACACCCGAAATCTCCCCTTCAACCGTCACTCCCGAGGGCGAAAACACCGTACAACAAAGTGCCCTTCCAAAAACAGAGACCGCTCTCTCCCTCATCGAAAAGCAAATGCGTTCCTGCTCGTAAAAAAGAATCTTCTCGCATCCGTAAAGCACAGCACTATGATTTCCTCGCAAAAGGATGCTTTCTCCACAAAAAAGATCATTCTCCCACAAAGAAAAATTCGTTTTTTTATCATTTTTTGCACTATGTTGTTCGTTTTTTGCCATTTTGTGCCTCCATCCTCGCGCATGTCATAAATTTCAAAACGCGCGCGTAACCTTGTATCAACACTCATTTTATGCAACAGGGAGGGGCAAAATGACATTGCAACAAGCACACACAAAAAAAGTAACCCGTCCGCGAATCGGGACGATCTGCCTCTCTGTTTTGCTCCTCTTCACGCTTGCTTTAATGCTCCGCCGCGCGGATATTGCCGCAAATTGTATGCGTGAAGGACTCACCCTCTCGGCGCGCGCCATCGTTCCGTCGCTATTCCCTTTTATGGTGCTCTCTGAAATAATTGTGGCAAGCGGCATCGGAGAATGGCTTGCATTGCCCCTCGAACGACCTTTGGGCAAGCTGTTGGGGCTCTCCCGAACCGGATGTTCTGCGGTCGTCATAGGACTCGTATGCGGATTTCCCGTAGGCGCAAGATGCGCCATTTTATCCTACCAAAAAGGCACCGTCGACCGCGCGGAATGCGAACGCGTACTTTCTTGCTCATCCATTCCCTCCGCGGCATTTCTAATCAGTACCGTTGGAACGACATTGTGGAAGAATACAAGATTTGGCGTTTTGCTTTATATCTGCGCTGTTTTTTCGGCGATTTTGAGCGGATTTCTGCTATACGGTATGCAAAAGCAAAGAAAACCGGACAATTGGAACAAGAGAAAATCACCTCCCGCAAAAATCCATTTTGAAGCCGGAATGTTCCCTTCTGCTATAAAAAGCGCAACCTTAAACACTTTGCTTATTTGCGCATACGTTGTGTTTTTTTGCACTTTGACGGGAACGCTTGAAATTGTTCTCGAGCGCTTTTCGGCAAGCGAAACGACACACGCCATTCTTTCAGCAATCTTAGAACTTTCGGGAGGTGTGAGCGTGATAGCAAGCCTTAACAACCGCCAATTTGCCGCTCTCCTGACGGGAGCAACCGTAGGATGGTCCGGTCTTTCGGTGCATTGCCAAATGCTCTCCCTCTGCGACGGATACGACCTCTCTACACGACCCTATCTCAAAGCAAAGCTTGTGCAAGCCATTCTCTGTGCAATTGTTATAGCAATTGTCTCGTTTGCCTTATTTAAATAACGACAGAAAATATTATTACAAAATAAAATTCAATATTTTCCTTTCTTTTTTCAAAAAAGGGCTTGACAAACAAAAAAGTGTGTGCTATAATATTAAGGTCGACCCGATATGGTGGACGATCTGGGTGTGG
>JAFYRH010000094.1 GCA_017559555.1 Clostridia bacterium | reverse complement strand
TTCTCGGAATGGTGTTTGTTGGTCTTATCTATCCCGCTTTGCGAAAGCTCCTATGCCGTATGTACACGCGCAGATGGCACATTTTTTGCATTGCGTGCTCGGTTTTTATGGCATTTAACCTCTTTGTGTCGGCATCTGCCATTTTGCGTTGGAAAGAGAGAAAACAAGACCTGCCCCCATCAAGCCAATGGGAAACTTACCTCGATGACACCTATCCCGATGCGCGTATGGAATACGTGTATTGCGATATGCATTTTCGGTAATATACAAACAGCCAATGCGGTGCATTGGCTGTTTGTGTTTTATTCTTCTAACAGCTGTACCACGTCGAAGTCGACGGAATAAACCACCTTTTTGGCGCCCTCGATGGGGAGAGCGATTTTGGAATCCACATGGCGTGTGCCGCCGGGCTCTAAGCCGTCAAGCACCCACTCACTACCGCCGCCCAAAATCTTGTTTGTGGCAGAAAGGAATTGATAATGCAAGGTCATAGAACGCAGAGGGGTATCGTATTTGCCGGTCATCGTTCCCGAAAAATGCATTCCCTCGCCATTCTTCTTCAAACGCAGTTCAGAAAGGACTATGTGCTTCATAATGGGGGTTTGCAGCTTTAAATATCCCGAAGCCTTTGCACTTGCCGCAAAGCTTGCCACGGCATTGCCGCGAATCTTACGTGTTACACCGTAGTGATAGATGGCACCGGGATCGAGAGATTCGAGCTTATCCTTAATGGTGGTAATCACTTGCCCCTCTTTATCTTTGAGCACGATGTCGAGTTGAATGTCGCGCGCCAAACGGTCGAAATTTGGGTTTTCGATATCTACACCAAGCGAGAGATAGTAAGAGTCTTGCTCTCTCTTGCCTGCACTGCCACCGAGAGCACGCACCTTAAGGGGGAGCGGCTCGGGATCGGGTTCTGCCAAAAGCTCATCAAGCATCAAACGGAAGGAGTCGTAATAGCACCACGTGTAGGTGGCATCGGGGTTGCGGTCTTCCATATAGGCAAACTCCATCATACACACCGTAAACAAACGCAAATACTGCATAACCTCACTCACTTGATTGGCATCAATGCCAAGTGCCAAAACGGTAGACCAATAGGAGCCGTCAAGCGCTGTAAAACGGTTGCTGTACTTCTGCGCGTATGCGCGATACTCTTTGCTTGTGCGGTCACGAAAAGCTGCAAGCATAGAGGAAACCACCTCAGGGTCAATTACCTTGCCGCAAGCGTGACGGTAAAAGTTCTCGGCAGTTTCAGGCTCCCAGCCTTGGGTGTGCGCCTCGGAAAGAAGAGCAAAAGAAAATTGCTCATGCATATTCAAATCGGGCACCAGTGTGCAAAGATCCAACTGTCTTTCCTCGTTGATGATAAAAGGAGTGGAAAGAAAATCGGCTATATCACGCATAACCTCGCCTATGCCTTTTCCAACCGCTTTTTGAAATTCTGTTTCCATATTTTACTGCCGCCTTTCTGTTTCCCAAATTTGGTTCTTTCTTTTTGCAAAAAATGAGCCGTCTCCTCTTGAAAATTGCGAAACAAAGTAGTATAATAAGTATTACATACATTATACATCATTTTAACCGTTTTGACAACCCCCTTTTTTGACATCCTCAAAACATTTTGTTTTTTCAAAACGGCATTACCGAAAGGACGCCCTATGTACCGCATTTTAGAAAAACAAAGTTTGAATGCTTTTGTTACGAAAATGAAAATTGAAGCACCCCGTGTGGCAAAAAAAGCCGCCCCGGGGCAATTTGTCATTCTTCGCTCACACACAGACGGTGAAAGAATCCCTCTTACGGTTGCAGACTATGACCGCGAGGAAGGAAGCGTAACCGTTATTTTTCAAATTGTCGGTGCAGGAACCGAAAGACTCAATCACCTAAACGCGGGGGATTTCATCCCCGATTTTGTAGGTCCTCTCGGCAATGCAACTCACCTCGAAGGTCTAAAAAAGGTTGCCGTTGTTGGCGGCGGTGTTGGCTCTGCTATCGCCTACCCCGTTGCAAAAGCATTGTTCGAGCGCGGTACCGAGGTTCATTCCATTGTCGGCTTCCGCAACAAGGATTTGGCAATTTTGGAGGATGAATTCAAAGCGCACTCCACCAAATTCGTTCCCGTTTCCGATGACGGCTCTTGGGGGGAACGCGGTCTTGTAACCGATGCTTTGCGTTCTTTGATCGAAAGCGGCGAACAGTATGACGAAGTCATTGCCATTGGCCCCTTGCCCATGATGAAATTTGTAAGTCTTTTGACAAAAGAATATAACATCCCCACCGTTGTTTCGATGAACCCCATTATGATTGACGGCACGGGCATGTGCGGTGGATGTCGCCTCACAGTTGGCGGCGAGGTCAAGTTTGCCTGCGTAGACGGCCCCGAGTTTGACGGTCATCTCGTCGACTTTGACGAAGCCATTGCGCGTTCCTCTATGTATCGCACAACCGAAAGACGTGCGCACGAGGACACCTGCAACCTCTATGCAAAGGAGGTAAATTGATATGGCAAATATGTCTCTCAAGAAAACTCCAATGCCCGCGCAAGACCCTCTTGCGCGCGCAAAGAACTTTGAAGAGGTTGCGCTCGGTTACACCGAAGAAATGGCAGTTACCGAAGCTGACCGTTGTCTCAACTGTAAAAACCCCGCTTGCGTGGCAGGTTGCCCCGTGGGCATCAACATCCCCGGTTTTATTCAAAAGGTAAAGGTTGGCGAATTTGAAGAAGCCTACCGCATCATTACCGAATCGAGTTCTCTCCCTGCTATCTGCGGCCGTGTTTGCCCGCAAGAGAGTCAATGCGAGGGAAAATGCATTCGCGGCATTAAGGGCGAGGCTGTCGGCATTGGCAGACTTGAACGCTTTGTTGCTGACCTGCACAATCAAAATGATAATACATCTGTTGATATTCCCGCTTCGAACGGACACCGTGTAGCTGTTATCGGCTCGGGCCCTGCGGGACTTTCCTGCGCAGGCGAGCTTGCCAAGCGCGGCTATGACGTCACCGTTTTTGAAGCTCTGCACGTAGCAGGCGGTGTGTTGGTATACGGCATTCCCGAATTCCGTTTGCCAAAATCCATTGTTGCAAAAGAGATTGCGGGACTCGAGGCTCTCGGCGTAAAATTCGTTCTCAATACCATTGTCGGCAAGACCGTCACCATTGAAGAACTGATGCAAGAGGAAGGCTTTGAAGCCGTATTCATCGGCTCGGGTGCGGGACTGCCCCGTTTTATGGGCATTCCCGGCGAAAACCTCAAGGGCGTGTATTCCGCGAACGAATATCTCACGCGCACCAATTTGATGAAGGCATATCTGCCGAGTAGCACCACTCCCATTCTGCGCGCACGTCGCGTAGCGGTGGTTGGCGGTGGCAACGTGGCAATGGATGCCGCACGCTCTGCTCTGCGCTTGGGCGCAGAAGAAGTCTCCATCGTTTACCGTCGTTCCCTCTCCGAGCTTCCTGCCCGTAAAGAAGAAGTCGAGCACGCAATGGAAGAAGGCGTACAGTTCCGCATTTTGAACAATCC